>MGVM01000030.1:0-13440 GCA_001800495.1 Elusimicrobia bacterium RIFOXYB2_FULL_48_7 | reverse complement strand
ACTCATTCCTATTATTATTACCGTAATGGCAGAAGCGATGGCGATCAGTATGCCGAGGTTTGTATGCGTGCCAAGGGCCCTGATGGCTTCTTCAGGGCCGTAACAGGAGGAGGACAACCCGTCAGCGCCCAGGCCCACCCAGGCAAAAAAAGCGATCAAGGACAGCTTGTGAAACAGCTGCTTGTCCGATATATCCTTTGAACCGCCTAAAATGATAGATCTAAGTTTGTTATGCATTGTTTGTTTTTGAACTTTTTATAAGCCGCTTCGGCTTATAAGCCGCGCGTGTATTCCGGCCTGAGGGCATCATTATCCCTATTTTTTATTATAAATGCAAGGTCTTCAAGCACCTGCTTTTTGTCCGTGGGAAAGCGGGCGTTTACAGGGTAATAATTTGATGCGTGGTTTGAAAAAAACAGGCACCTGAAATCGCCAAGGTTTTCAATGAGATTTTTAAGCTCTTCAAGCATTCCAAAACTATCCAGTTCGCCGAATTCCCCGGATTTGAGCATTTTATAGATCGGTGCTTCCTTTATTATCATCAGCGTTAGCGCGGCAATTTGTTCTGGCTGGGCCTGGTTCAATATCTTTGCCGTGTTTATTGCGTGCTGTTTTGAATACTTACTGCCGCCAAGCCCCAGGATTACCGTTACATTGGTTTTAATTCCCGCTTCCTTTACTTTCAGGCATGTTTCGATGTTTCCCCGCGGCGAGCCATACTTGTTGATCATTTTATAAACCTCCGGGTCTCCGGTCTCAAAACCCAGGTATATAAGCCCTAGTTTCCTGCTTTTTAATTGCGCGAGCGCCTCCGGCGTCTTGGTTTCAACGCTTTTTATGGAACCGTAAACGCCCACCCGGGATAATTTCGGGAATTTTTCATTGAGCAAGTCCAGGATTTTAAGCAGGGCTTCCTGCGGCGCGGCTATCGCGTCGCCGTCGGCAAGGAAAATACGCCTGGTTTCGGGAAGTACCCGGGCAGCTGTTATGATATCCTTCTCGATCCGGGAGAAGTCCTTTACCTTGAATTTTTTATCCTTGTAGGCGGGGCAGAAAATGCAGTGGTTATCCGTGCAGCCCAGGGTCACCTGCAGAATAAGGGAATCCGCTTCGCTTGGCGGGCGTATCATGTTGCCCTGGTAATCAAGAATGTCTTCCAGAAACATAACCGGCCCTATTTCCCCAGTATTTTATCGGCATATTCCCGGGCTTTTTCCTTCACTTTTTCAAATTCCCTGTGAAATTCAGGAAAACGCTCCCGGATTTTTTCGCTGATTGCGCGCAGCTTTTCCCTAATATACGGGGATTCCCTTGAAAGCAGGAACAGGCCGATCACCATGCAAAGGATGCCCTGGATTACCGGGAGTACCAGCCCGGCGGTGCCGACAACCAGCAACACCCAGCCCAGAACTAACAGAACTATATGTTTCAGTTTTCTTCCGCTTGCCATAGGTATAATTATACCACATTCCGGCAACACAAATAAAGCTCGGGCGGAAAACTTTGCCGCAATCTTGACTTGGTTAACAATAATTATGTATAAAATTAACATGGAGCAGGATAAACGGGCGTGGGATGGTATATTTGACGCGGTCAGGGACGGTATAGCCCTGCTGGATACCGGTGACAAAATCACCGGCGCCAACAAGGCCCTTGCCGCGATACTCGGTATTCCCGTAAATAAAATCATGGGAAACAGCTACTGGAAAATAATATATAATACCCCGGACCCGATAAAAGGATGCCCCGTTCTCAGGACAAAAGAAACGCTGAAGAGGGAAACCCTTGAAATTTCTTACAGGGACAAGATCCTGGAAATTTCAGTCGACCCTCTCCTGGATGAAAAAGGGAAGTATGCCGGCGCCATCCAGGTGTTCAGGGATATCACCCATCGCAAGCAGACGGAGCAGGCCCTGCGCGAAAGCGAAGAAAAATACCGGACTCTCCTGCAGGCCTCGCCTAGCGCTATCTCGCTGACCATGCTCAACGGGAATTTTATAATGTCAAACAACAAGGCCATTGAACTGTTCGGGTTCAAGTCCGTATTCGACTGCGTGGGTAAAAATATTTTGAACCTTGTCGCAAAGGAAGACAAGGGAAAAGCGGGCGAATTTTTTAAGAATGTCATTGAAACGGGTTCTGCCGCGGGTGAATTCAAAATAAAGGATTTAAGCGGGAAAGAGTTTACCGGTGAAACAAACGCGGGCATAATTTATGATTCCAGCAGAAACCCGCTTTATATCTTTACCATTATACGCGATGTTACCGGGCGAAAAACCATGGAACAGGAGCTTGTGTTCAGGAACGCCATCCTTTCCACCCAGCAGGAAACCAATCTTGACGGCATCCTGGTGGTGGATGAAAACGGGAAAATTATATCGTCCAACCGCCGGTTCGCTGAAATCTGGGGCATACCGGATGAAATAATGGCGTCAAAATCTGACCAGCGCGCCCTGGAATTCGCGTTCAAGGCGCTGGTTAACCCGGAAGAGTTCCTGGCCAAGGTAAAACACCTCTACAATTCCCGGAACGAAACGAGCCGTGACGAGATATACCTGAAAGACGGCAGGACGCTGGACCGTTACTCCGCGCCGATGTTCGGGGAAGACGGGAAATATTACGGCAGGGTTTGGTATTTCCGCGATATTTCCCGCCGCAAAAAGGCCGAGAAAGCCCTGCAGGAAAGCGAGGAAAAATACCGCCAGCTGGTTGAAACGTCGCTCGATTATATTTTTGTCATATCCAAAGACCTGAAAGTGCAGTATGTCAACCACGCTTCCGAAAAACTTTTCAATAAAACCGCCGCGCAGATCGTCGGGCTCCCGCTCGAAAAGCTTTTCCCGCCGCAGATATACCGGCAGATGCGGATAACCCTGGAAAATGTTTTTGAAACCGGAAGGAATGTATTAACCGAGAGGTGCTACACGTTCCCCGCGGGCGCGGTATGGCTCAGCGTCGGCCTTTCCCCCATACGCGATGAAAAAGGCGCCATAGTCGCTGTCCACGGCGCTTCCCGCGACATCACGGAACTTAAGCTTTCCGGCAAGCCTCCGGAAAACAGAAAAATCTGATTTTATTGGTTACTCATATCTGAGGGCATCTATCGGATTGAGCCTGGAAGCTTTTCTTGCGGGCCAGAGCCCGAAGATAAAACCCACCAGGAAGGAAAACGTGAAGGCAAGGACGATCGAGGAGATTGTTATGCTGGTCGCCCAACCGGCAACAACGGCAAATAATTTTGCTATACCCGCCCCGAGCAGTATCCCTATCAGCCCGCCAAGCAGGCATATGGCAACCGATTCTATAACGAACTGAAACAGGATATCCTTTGTATTTGCGCCGATGGCCTTGCGCAGGCCTATCTCTCGTGTGCGCTCGGTTACCGAAACCAGCATTATGTTCATTATGCCTATACCGCCCACAAGCAGACTGACAAACGCTATAGAACCCAGCAGGTAGGAAAAGGTTTTCATTGTATTGGTGATGGTTTCCTGAATTTCCGCCATGTTTCGGATGTCAATTTCGCTTTCTCTTGACGCCGGCAGCCGGTGCAGGATTATCAGCAGTTTTTTGATCCTGTCCTGCGCCCGTTCCATAAGCGAGGCGTCCGATACCTGCACTTCCATGTTGTCGACATATTCTTTTCCGAATATGCGGTACATGGCGGTATTAATCGGGATAACTACCTGGTTGTCCATGTCGCGCCAGCCGGAAGTGCCTTTCGCGGGGAGCACTCCGATCACGAAAAAGTCAATTCCTCTTATCTTAATAAATTCGCCTATGGGATCCTGGTCGCCGAAAAGCGCGGTTTGCACGGTTTTGCCTATAACCGCCACTTTCGCCCGGGAAATGGTCTCTTCCCGGGTGAAAAACCTGCCGTCAACCGGCTTTGAATTCTTGATATCAATATAATCTTCGGTGGTGCCGGTGATGCTGGCATTGGTATTTTTATTCTGGTAAACCATCTGGCCGCTGCCGCTGCAGTAAGGCGCTACTTTCGTTATATCGGGAAGCCCTTTTATTTCATCAACATCCTTCAGTGTGAACCTGGTAGGGGAACTGGCCCCCAGGGAAACTCCGCCCCGGTGGAACTCAATCCTTACCATCAGGATATTAGAGCCCAGGTTGGAAATCTGCTTTTTCACGCTGTCCTGCGCGCCGCGGCCCAGCGCCATCATGGTGATAAGACAGGTCACGCCTATCAGGACGCCCAGGATGGAAAGCGCGGAACGGGTCTTGTTCGTGAAAAGCGCCCGCGCGGCCTGGTAAAAATAATCCTTCACTCTCATGTAATTGATCGCCTTGTGGACGTGGATCGCCATGGACGCGCTTCGCGCGCTTTGCGCGCTTTGCGCGGTTTCCCCGGTTTCTTTCGCCATTGGTTTTTTTGTTTCATCGGATATGATATTGCCGTCCTGGAGCTTGATTATCCTGTTTGCGGCCTCGGCCAGGTCCGGTTCGTGAGTGACCATGACAATGGTGATGCCTGAATTATTGAGTTCCTTGAGCAACCCTATGATTTCCGCCGCCGCCTTCGTGTCCAGGTTGCCGGTGGGCTCGTCTGCCAATATAAGCAGTGGGTTATTTATCAGCGAGCGCGCTATGGCCACCCTTTGCTGCTGTCCGCCGGATAATTCATTTGGCTTGTGATGGATCCTGTCGCCAAGGCCGACCTTTTGCAGTAAATTCTCCGAATTCAGGAAATTTGTTTTAGTGTCGGAATAAACTATGGGCAGTTCCACGTTTTCTTTCGCGCTTACCCGCGCAAGCAGGTTGAAGCTCTGGAAAACAAAACCCAGGAATTTGTTCCTTATGGCGGCGAGCTCGTCATCCTGCAGTTTGGAGATTTCCTTCCCGCCAAGCACGTAAGACCCGCCGGTTGGTTTGTCCAGGAGCCCAAGTATATGCAGCAGCGTGGACTTGCCGCTGCCGGAAGCGCCCATGATGGCGACAAATTCGCCCTTGTGTATATCAAGCGACACCCCGTTAAGCGCGGTAACTCCGACGCTGCCCAGCTGGTATTGCTTGGTAATATTTTTTAACTCAATAATTTTCATATTGTTTATGCGGCTACTTCCACTTTAATGCCGCATTAACGAGGGCCGCCCATCATTCCGGGCACCCTGGCCCGGTTTGAACCGGAACCTTTTGAACCCAGTTCCGGGAGCAGTACTACATCGTTTTCGGTGATCCCGGACACGATTTCCACCTGTTTCCCGTTATTAATGCCTACTTCGACTTCCTTGTACTCGCTTCGCTCGCTTCGCGAGCCCTTGGGATTCTGCGATTTAACCTTGACCATTTTTTTTCTGCCTTTGTCTATTATGGCATCCGAGGGAAGCAGCAGAGCGTCGTCTTTTTTCTGCGACAGCACGGAAACAGTGGCTGACATCCCCGCCCTGAAATACCCGGGGGCCCTCACCGGGAGGATCTTCACTTCGTACACTGTCACGTTGCTGACTACGGTTGACTCGTAAGCGATGTGCTCCACTTTGCCGCCGAATTTTTTGTCCTGGTAGGCGTCAAGCGATATAACGACATTCTGCCCCAGGAAAATATTCCTCAGGTCGGTTTCATCCACGTTCGCCATGACAATCAGCTCATCGGCCATCACCAGAAGCACATCGCTCATGGAAACGGACTGGCCGGGTTCTTTCGTCCTTGAAATAATAAAACCGTTGATGGGGGAAATTACCGGGGTCGGCTTGTAGGTATCTTCCCATTTTTTTACTTCATCTTCGCCCTTGGAGCGCGCCAGGTCCATCAGCGTGGCGCGGTCGGTGGAGCTCAGCCAGGCGATAATCTCGCCCTTTTTGACTCTCTGCCCTTCCACTACAAGTATGTCTTCAATGCGGCCGGAAACCTGGGGCTTTATTTCTATACGGTTGCGCGGTTCCACGGAACCATCCAGGCGTATCTCAATTGATATACTGCCTCTTTCCGGGGTTACTTCCGATTCATTTACTTTTTTATTCTTTCCCTTAAAGAAAAAATACCCTCCAGCAACTACAAGCGCAATAATGATAATGATAATAAGTAATTTCTTCACTTTATCTCTCCCAAAGCGTTCTTCCATGCCGCATCAAGGATCATTTCGTTCATCTTCGCGGAAAGGACAGAATTCTCGCTGTTTATATAATCGTTCTCGATAGAGTACCATTCGGTGTAGGTGGCAAGGCCGTTCATGTATTTCTCGGTGGTTATCCTGGACTGCTCCGCGGAGGCCTCCAGGTATTTCTTGCGGATCGAATAATTTTCTGAGGCATTTACCATGTCGTTCCAGGCGGAATTAAGCTTTACATATAGGCTGAGCCGGGTGTTCCTGAAAGTGTTCCCGGCGATAACCCTGCTTTTTTTTGCCAGCTTGTAATTGTTCACGTCCCTGCCGCCGAACAGGTAATACGTCCAGGTAAGGTTCAGGCCCGCGTCCCAGGAATCGCTGTCCATGGATATCGTGTCCCCATACCGGGACGCGCCGGCGCTTGCCGTAAGAGACGGGTAAAAAGCGCTTTTAGCCGACATCACGTCGTATTGGGATCTTTCATAACTGTAGCGCGCAATAATATATTCGGGGGTCAGGGGCAGTAATTCATCGAACTTTGGTTCCTGGGCCGGTAAGTCGACAAAAAACTCGCCTTTCACCGATATGAGCTCGAATTTATCCGAACCAATGGCCTGGAGCAGGGCGAACGCGGCTTCCTTCAGGGCGCGTTTGGCTTTTTCCAGGTCAAATTCGGCCTGGAGCCGGTCCGCATTCAGCCTCAAGAGAGAACCCTTATCCTCCGTGCCGGATTCATATTT
Source organism: Elusimicrobia bacterium RIFOXYB2_FULL_48_7 (assembly GCA_001800495.1). GTDB lineage: Bacteria > Elusimicrobiota > Endomicrobiia > CG1-02-37-114 > XYA2-FULL-39-19 > OXYB2-FULL-48-7. Next base: position 6,639 of record MGVM01000030.1, on the reverse strand, counting down.
TATTTTCACCAGCTCATAGTTCTTGTTCCTTCTTTCCACTATATTCCTGTTCAACTCCACCGCTTCCTGAGCAAGCAGCAGGTTCACAAAGCTTCTTTTAAGGTTGTAAACAAGGTCGGAAACCGCCCTCTGGTACCTGACTTCCTCCGCTTTCAGCGCGAGGTCCTTTGATTTCAGGTTGGAGTAATCGGAAAACCCGGAAAACAGCGACATTCTGCCGTAAAGGCCCAGCGAAAAATTATCATCCGGGCCGGAAATGGAGGATTCCGTGTGGCTGGCTCCCGCGGATGTATAGATCTGCGGTAAAAAGTTCGACCTGGCCATGCTGTAATTGATTTTCGCCTGTTCAAGGGATTCTTCCGCGCTCAGGAGAGCGGGATTTTTGGATTTAGCTTCCTTTAATACATCGTCCCACTCCAGCGGCGCGCCGGTTGGTGTGTTTTGCGCGTGCGCGCTTATAATAAGGAAGGGGGTGAATATCAGTGCAAGGAATAAAATTGTTTTCTTCATTGTTTAAGGTCCCCGTTATGTTGCTATTAGACGGGTATTCTTGGTAAAATGTTACACGCGTACAAAATTGTTTTAGTGCGTAACATTTTAGCATAATTCCGTATCTAATGGACAGAAGGTAAGGTGCAATGGACCAGGACTTGCTGCTTGTAAAGGCTGCGCAGGCAAACGACGACGGGGCATTTGAGCAACTGGTAACCAGGTACAAGACGGGCATATTCAAGATCATTTATTCGGTTATCGGCCAGCCGCTCGGCGCCCGGGAAGCTGACGACATAGCGCAGGAAGTGTTTTTGAAGGTTTATTCGCATATCGGTTCTTTCAAATTCAAGTCCGCCTTCAGCACCTGGCTTTACAGGATCGCCTATAACGAGTGCATAAGCCACCTGAAGCGGAAAAAAGACAAATTCATTTCCCTGGACAGCATCCTGGGTGAAGACGAGTCGCTTAAACTACAGGACGTCCTGCGCGATAAAAGCCTGGGCATCGAAAACGCCGAGGCTGTGAAGGAACTGCAGTCGTTGATCAGGGCGGCCATCAATTCTCTGCCTGAAAAATTCGCGCTGGTGCTGACGCTGGTGGAATTGGACAACATGTCCTACGCCGAGGCCGCGCAAATAATGGATATTTCCGTGAATAAGCTCAAAGTCTGGCTGTTTCGGGCCCGCGGAAAACTAAAAAAAATACTTCAACCCGTTTATAACGCGTATTGGGGGGAACATGAACTGCAAAAAAGCAAAACTACTGTTGTCAGCCTATCTTGACAAAGAGCTCGGCGATGAAGAAAAGAGCCAGGCGCTCAATCATCTGAACATCTGCCCCGATTGCGCCAAAGAGCTGGGTTACCTGAAAAAAATAAAGGAAATACTTTCTTATGGCACACCAGCCGCTGAAAACCCGGCCGGGCTTCCGTTTTTTGAAACACGGCTTTCCGCCAGAATAAGGGAAATTAACTCCCGGGCTTTTTCCTATGCCGATTTCACCCCAGTCGCCAGGAAAGTGGCGCTTGCGGGCTCGTTCCTAATGCTGTTTTTTACGGGAATCGTCCTGCTGAACACGTATTCAACGTATTCCAGCAATAACAACCTGACAACCGAGGATTACCTGCTTCAAAGCACTTCGGGAAGCGTGGAAAAAAAGGTGTTTGTTGAATCAAAAATATCTGAAGACGACGTTATTTCGCTGGCAATGGCAAGCGATGGGGGGGATCGTGATTAAATCAAAAAGCACGGGCATAATTCTGGCGGTAGTCATATTTATCGTGGGGGTGGCATGCGGAATGCTCGCTGACAGGGTGATGGTATTCCATAAAATGCTGCCATTCCCGATGAGAATGAACCAGAAACAGGAAAAATGGGTTGAAACCCACATGATGGACCGCATGAGTAAAAAACTCTCGCTCACACAGGAACAAAAAGACAAACTCGGGCCTATTTTCAAGAAGCACAAGGAAGAAATGGATGCCATGGCCAAAACGGTACGCGTAAAATTCCAGGAAATCAAAGGAAAAATGGACCAGGAGATCAAAGCGATCCTGAACGATGCCCAGAAAACCAAATTTGAAGAGATCCGCAAGAGGCACGAAGCAAGGGCAGCAAAAGAGGGAAAGGAAAAAACCATGAAAGGCAGGGGAATGAACGATATCGTCCCCCTCCGCCGGTAAACTTTAGAGTACTATCTTCTTTTCATGGCCCACGCGCACAAGAGGGTCAATATGCACCTTAAAACCCGCTTCCTTGGCCCGCAGGCAGAACGCAACGTCTTCCATCGTAAAATCAACCATATCACCTATTTTCTTTTCAATAGGCCTGAACCACGGATAGGTCATGCTTTCAAACACGCCTTTCTTTATCATCATAAACCCGAATCCTGTATACGCCACTTCTAATAATTCTGTAGTTGCCAATTTATTGGCTCCGTTCTTTGTTGCCGATTCATCGGCTCTTTTTATATCTTCCGGCGTCAAAAACTGAAACCCCCCATTCTTCTTAAAATATTCCTCATCCCATTCCTTCACCGTTGCAAACTGTTGGCCATTATCCATCATATATATCCCTGAAACTATATCTTTATCATCATCCAGCAATTTCTGGAATTCCCTGGGCGAAAACAGGATATCCGAATCTATCCACATCAGGTGGGTGTAATCAATCTTGCCGTCAAACGGCTTCTGGTTCTCCCCGCGGCTGACATCCGCTCCCAGGCACATATTTCGCACATAATAAATATTGCAGGATTCCCTGCGGTTTACCACTATTTCAATTTTGTTTTGCAGGCAGTAGCTCACCAGGGTTGTCCAGCAATCCAGGAACTTCCCGCTGAAATTGCTCCCCGTTAAACAAAATATCACCCTTCTATTTGACCACATAAGTATTCTCCTTTTTTATTTGTAATTTAAAACTCAAACGATATTGACGGCTCAATGAAATATGGACTAGAATAATTGTATTTAAATACATAACTTTTAAGATAAGTGATTTCCATAGATTTTGCTTCTTCATACCCTACTATAAAATTAATTGACATCCTTTTAGTCAATTTGTATTCTCCACCCATACGGATAATCCAGGTATTAAAATTAGTATCAAGCGGTGGGCCTCCAGCAGATCGATTAGCTTGATTAAATTCTATTTTATTAAATGTTTCTCCAAGGCCTGCAAAAAGTTTTAAGTTCTTTCTTACTTCGTAGCAATAATTTACTGTTAATAAATAGGTATCCAAACTAGCGAGAACCGAAATATCTGTAGTATCATAAGTAATATTGGTTACACTTCCTATTTCAGGCATAAAAAACAATGTCCTGTGAGATAAATCAAAGAAATATTTTTGTTGAGGAAAGTATTTAAATCCCATGCCCACAGTTTGTATCGCATGCTTATTAGTTTCTGCTGTACGGGATGAAAAGCTCCATTGTTGTTCGTTATTCATATCCCGATAATTATAAAGAAAGTAAAATTCTAATTTTTCTTTATCATTTTCTGAAAAATCCATTGCATGAACGATTTGAAAACAAGAAAGAATAGAAATCGATAGTATTAATTTTCTAATAATATTTTTCATTTTTTTATCCCCCTTAGCGAAAACAGATGCTCATAGATAATAATCTATGAGCATCTGTTCCTGACTTAATTAGCTAGCTATCAAACCATGCCCTGTTGGTCTAAGCGCATTAAGAATACTATTAATTTTCGTCCCTAATTCATTAAGAGCATCGCTTGTAGCTCCAAAAGAACCTACGGCGTAAGTTGTAGTGGCATTTGATATAGCGCTCTGTTGTGCCCCAACAACCTGATTGCTACCGATCTTCAATACACTGCCTGTTTCGATTTTAATATTTCCATATACGTGTAGCTTTTCGTCAATGGAAAGGCTTGTATTGCCAATCCCCACCTTTCCATCATTGCGTGCGAATATAATTGGATTATCAGAAGAATCCACTGCCACAAAAGCGTAGTTGCTTGAGGTATCGTTATATCCTTTGACATATAATTTTGAAGCAAAGGCAGCAGTTGTGGCTCCAATAGTTAAGCCATACACAACAGGTGATGGAGGATTTATATAGCTTTCACCATAACCATTCATTTTTATTGTTTTGACTACATATGATCCAGTGTAATAATAGAGATTGAACTCGCCATGATTATAAGAGGTGTTGTCTTGCATAATTTCTCCCATACCATGTGCTGCATTGTCGAGAAGCCTAATACCATCTCCATCACCTGACGAATTTACTTGAAATCTAACCGATGGAGCGCTTGTCCCGATCCCGACCTTTCCAGCAGAATCAATAAAAACACCTTCATTCCCGCCATCACCGGAAAGCCAATTGCCGTTAAGGATAATATTCCCTGAAACCAGCTTGATATTACCGTTTACCTGTAATTTTTCTCCCGGAATACTTGTCCCTATTCCAACCTTTCCGTCACCTTTTACTCTGATTGCTTCGGTTGTGGTATCACCAAGCGCAACCTGGTTGCTTACTTCAAAGGCTAAATCTCCCTTGTAATTCCCGGCATCTACGCCTTTTATTCTTGCAGCTGTATGGCCGCCTCCTGAAATATATGATCTAAACCTCATTCCTGCGCCGGCGCCTGATCCACCAGAATATTGTTCAAGAGACAAGATGTCACCATAAGTATTTGCTCCGAAATCCGCCTGTACTGTTAAAAACTTGCTTGGATTTGTATTTCCAATACCCACATAACCACCTTTTTTTATAACTATTCCTGTTCCCTGATTGTCTCCACCTACCTGCATATAGGCAATATCCGCCGCATGATTAAATCCCAGAACAGTGCAATGGTCTGCTGAAATTTCTTGTCCGATAAATATTTCGTTATTTGTGGCATGTTCTGATAAAAATTGCGCTATTTGCACTGTGTCCCCTACTTTCACAGTTAATTTTACTGTCGGCGCCGTTATACCTATTCCAACATTTGTACCGCCACTTGATAAGTATAAACTGCTTGTGTTTGCAGCGGTTCCTACGTACGCGTTTAGATCGCTGCCTTTTGATAATAATGGTTCGTCTGACATGGTTTTGTACCTCCGATTATATTTTGCTTCCTTATTATATTAGACGTTTAAGTTCCGAATATTTTCAAAATATTTTTATTTTGTTTATGGACCGGCATATTCTACGGCGGGACAAAAGCAATTAAGCCTGGAAGTAACTTGCTTGCTTGCTTGCTTTGTTATTAACATATAGGGAACCTTCGTGCGGTTTCACATAGCAACTATCTATTATAAGTATAACACCCAATTTAAGAAAAATCAAGGCTTTTGTAACAGGGGTAAATTTGACTAAAAGAGATCAAACGTATATAATTTAAAAATGAAACCAACAAGGCTCGGGCAGAATTTCCTGGTTGATAAAAGCGTGGCTGAAAATATCGTCTGTTCAGCCGAGTTATCCTGTGAAGATACGGTGATAGAGATCGGCCCCGGCAAAGGAATCCTCACAGGGCTCATTGCTCCGCTGGTAAAAAAACTCATCTGCGTTGAAATCGACCCCGGGCTCGCCTTCCAGCTAAAAGAAAAATTCGGAAACTGCAAAAATGTGGAAATTGTCACTAGGGATTTCCTGCGCTGGCCCATTCCAACCGCCTCCCAGACCGGTTCCGCGGTAAAATTCATCTCAAACCTGCCTTATTACATAACTTCACCCATCCTGAACCTGGCGCTTTCTTATGACAACTGGCAAACAGCCGTGTTCATGGTGCAAAAAGAGGTGGGGGAACGCATTCTAGCCGCCCCCGGCTGCCGGGAATACGGCGTTTTAACGCTGATGGTGCTTTTCCACGCCCAACCCGGGAAGCTTTTTGATGTCAGCAGGGCTTCTTTTAGCCCGGTGCCTGAAGTTGATTCCACCGTCATAAAATTCACCAGGAAAACACCCCGGGAACGCTGTTACCCGGTAACCGAAAAACTCTTCCACAGGGTGATCAAATCCGCCTTCTCCCAGCGCAGGAAAACAGTGCTTAATTCCATGAGCGCCGGCCTGATCCTGCCAAAGAACCAGATAACCGAACTCCTTGTGAAAAACGGGGTAGACCCCGGCATCAGGCCTGAACACATCCCCTTTGACAAATTTATTTCCCTCGCTATTGACTTGAAAACTGTAATTTGATACAATGAATTATTGGTCATCATTGGTTGTTTCTAACCTTAAAAGACCACATTAGATACTAAAACTTGGTAAAATAACGCTAAAATTTAACATTTAACATGAGATTTGGTAACTTATCCACACCTGTTGATAACTCTGTGGATAAGTTTTGCCGAAAAGTGGAAACTCAATGGAAACAGCCCAGATTTGGGAAAAAATCGCGGAATACCTCAAAAGACAGCTTAGCCCGGAATCCTATGATTTGTGGATAAAACCGTTATCTCCAGTATCACTTGAAGAAAACAAGTTCACGATCCAGGTGCCGAACAAGTTTTTTTCAAACTGGATCAAGCTTCACCACAAAGAAAATATAGAAAACCTGCTGGCCGAGCTCACTGATAATAAAAAAATCGAGATCGCTTTCAAGCACCTGCACGATTTGGACTCCCTGCTCAAGAAAACAGAGAAGGAAGAGCCGCGAGGCGAACCTGATGACGACACCGGCAGCCTGGAAACCTCTT
>MGVM01000029.1:23655-26315 GCA_001800495.1 Elusimicrobia bacterium RIFOXYB2_FULL_48_7 | reverse complement strand
AGAAAAACGCGAAACAGGCTGTTGAAACGGAATCTAACGCTATGAGCTACGGCGCGCAGGCGCTTGAGTTTGCCAGGGCTAACGGCTCTATTGATAATGAGTTCTGCCAGAAGCAGTTCGGTTTGAGCAAGGATCAGGCCTACCGGCTGTTGAGCAGTTTGGAAAAACGGGGTGTTTTGAAGGCCGAAGGCGGCGGCAGGAACAGGAAGTACGTTGCGGCCTAAATTCGCGCCTAAATTCGCGGCTGTAGGCGCGAGAATACCGCGAGAATAACCGCGAATTTGAAAACATACGAAAAATCGATACTTTTGGAGCATTCTCGCGCCCCCCGCGAGAATAAATTCGCGGTAAATTCGCGGGGAAAAGCACTGGATCCCTGCCGGAGTTTACCCTCGCGTCAGCGGGGGCAGGGATGACAAGGCTGGATTCCCGCCAGAACCATGCGGGAATGACACGGGTAAGCAGAGCTTCGCTCTGCGGCTACGCAGGTGTCCAATTGTGAACGCACTGCGTTCACAATCGTGTAATTCCTGGGACACGATATACAATAGGGCATTGACTTTAGTGATGGGATATTATACAATACGACTATCTTAAAGTGCAACTTTAAAATGGTATGTATAAAAAACGGCTTACTGAAAAATCAATAATCGAGGCATTGGCCACCTTTCCTGCCGTCATATTGACCGGGGCAAGGCAGGCGGGCAAAACCACTCTCCTGAAGAAACTCCTGCCGGATAAGTATAATTATGTCCTGCTTGACGAGCTTGATGTGCGGTCCATGGCTATTAACGACCCGAAAGCATTTCTTGAAAGATACGCGCCGCCGCTCATAATCGATGAAATACAAAACGCGCCTTCCCTGCTGCCTTACATCAAAGCGAGAATCGAACATGACCGCAAGCCGGGGCAATGGGTAATTACCGGTTCGCAGCAGTTTGCCCTGATGAAAAATGTAAGTGAATCGCTGGCCGGGCGCGCCGCTGTCCTGCCGCTGTATTCTTTTGCGATAGAAGAGATCATAGGCAATCTTCATGCTGATAAACCCGACGCGCGGGGATTTTTTGAATACCTGTCAAAACATAACGCCTTGCCGGATAAATACCCCGAGGTTGGGGATTGGCTGTTGAACGGCGGTTACCCCGAGCTGATCGTAAATCCTGCTGTTTCAAAACGGCTCTGGTTTTCAAGTTATATTCAGACATATATCGACAGGGATGTCCGCGGGAACATTAAAAACGCGAACCTGCACGACTTTGAAAAGTTCCTTTCTTTAATAGCGGCAAGAACAGCCCAGGAACTCAATTATTCGGTTTTAAGCAGGGATCTGGGGATAAGCGTTCCTACAATAAAATCATGGGTTTCCCTTCTTGAAGCAAGTTCAATTATATATCTGCTTCAGCCTTATCATAAAAATTTTGGAAAGAGGATTATCAAGGCCCCCAAACTCTATTTTATGGATACGGGGTTATTGTGTTACCTGGTAAAAATAAGAGACAAGAACAGCCTTTTGTTCGGTCCTATGAGCGGCGCGATTTTTGAAACAGCGGTTATCGGGAATTTCGTTAAAAGGTTCGGTTCATTGGTGGAAGAAAGCTCGCTTTACTATTGGCGGAGCATAGACGGTTCAGAGATGGACCTGCTGGTTGAAACCGAAGGGCAGCTTTACCCCGTGGAAGTAAAAAGCGCATCCACGATAACATCCCATCACCTGAAAACCCTTAAAAAATGGTTTGAAATATCAAAGCAGAAAAATCCGAAAGGTTTTATTGTTTCAACATCAAAAGAAACAGGCCCAATCGCTGAAAATATTTCGAATATCCATTATTCACTTTTATAATTCCGGGTTAATTCCGGGGACACAATACTTACCTGGATCCCTGCCTTCGCAGGCAGGGGCAACGACGGGAAACCCTTGCGAATAATTTCGCGGCACGGCGAGGCACGGCGCGGCCGGGTTGACATTTTTTTATTAGTTAGGTATATTTATTGTCGGAGCAGGTTTTTTCCTGCAAAATCATATGCAAAACAAAAAAGCAAGAGTCGCGGCATTGTCAATTGCGTCCAACACGCTGCTGGTAATCGGTAAAATAGCGGTTGGAATCATTACCGGTTCCATAAGCATTATATCCGAGGCCATTCACTCCGGCATCGACCTTATCGCCAGTATCATCGCCTACTACTCGGTAAGGGTCTCCGCGTGCCCCTGCGATGAAAAACATCCCTTCGGCCACGGCAAGTCGGAAAACATTTCCGGGCTGATCGAGGCGGTCCTTATTTTTTCCGCCGGGCTGATAATCATCATCGAGGCGTTTGAAAAGATATTCAACGGCGTAAAGATAGAAAATATTGAATTCGGCATAGCCGTAATGTTTTTCTCCATGGTGATGAACATTATTGTGTCAAAAATGCTTTTCAAGGTGGCAAAGGAGACGGATTCGCTCGCGCTGGAAGCGGATGCCCAGCACCTGATGACGGATGTCTACACAACCCTGGGCGTATTTATAGGGCTGATACTGATCAGGGTTTTCAACATGCCGCTTCTCGACCCTGTCGTCGCCATGCTGATAGCCCTCCTTATTATAAAAGTGTCAATTGACCTGACAATGAAAGCGGTTGACCCCCTGATGGACAAGCAGCTGCCGGACAACGAGATAGAA
>MGVM01000029.1:21709-23617 GCA_001800495.1 Elusimicrobia bacterium RIFOXYB2_FULL_48_7 | reverse complement strand
ATCAAAAAGGCATTATACACGGAAGCCGACGTAAAGGCCTTTCACCGGCTGCGCACCAGGAGGTCCGGGGCGCACAGGCATATAGATTTCCATGTCCAGGTCACAAGGTCGCTTCATATAGACAGGGCGCATAAACTGACCGAACGGCTGGAAGAAAAGATCAGGCAGGGCCTGCCAAACAGCGAAGTAGTGATACACGTCGAGCCGGACACCCACCAGGAAGAATAACACATGAACCTCAGGGAAAAATTCATAAAGCGCAGGCTTCTTGCCAAGGGCTTCGTGCTTGATTTTGTGATGGATACCGTAACCCTGCCCAACGGCAAGAGGGCGAAGAGGGAATTCACCGTAAGCCCAAGCGCGGTCGCAGTCATCCCGCTGCTCGATCCCGGGCACATAGTCATGGTGAAACAGCACAGGTACCCGATACAAAAGACGATTTATGAAATCCCTGCCGGAAAAATCGACAAAGGCGAAAGCGCCCTGGAATGCGTGAAGCGGGAATTAATAGAGGAAACGGGTTTCAGGGCCGGCAAGATAAAGAAACTTATCCATTTTTTCCCGAGCCCGGCGTTTTGCACGGAACGCCTGACAATTTACGTCGCAACAGGCCTCAAGCCGGTGAAAAGCAGCCCGGACGAGGATGAATTCATTGAGCGCGCCATTGTGCCCGCGGGCAAGGTTATGCAATGGATAAAGTGCAATAAAATCGTTGACGCCAAGACCCTGATAGCCCTCCTTTATTACCGCGCTTTTATCCGCAGGATTTAAAACCCCGGAATGTTTCGTTGAAACGGCGTGTGAGAAAATGTTATAATACCAGGCAGTTACCATGAAAAACCGAAAACTCCTTGTCCTTCTCGTGTTGTTGCTGGCCCTGCCTTCGTTTGTTTATTCCAAAACCCGCACGGCTGACTACGATAATTTTCCTGCCAGCGGGTTCAGGCTTGGCCTGGGCTATCCCTATTTGGCGCTGAGATACAAGGCGGTTGAGCTGAAGTATTTTGTTGAACAGGGCATGGATGTTTACGGGGCAAGGGTGAACCTGACGCTTCTGAGGCGCGGGTCGATCAACCTTTATACCGGGCTGGAAGCCGACCTCATAAATTTTAATACAGAGGACATCCAGGGAACCGGTGAAGTAATCCTGCCGTTTATCGGGAGCGAGCTGTTTTTATCGGACAGGGTGTCATTTTTCATGGACCTGGGCCCCGGGAGCATTTCAGTCAAGGATTCCATGGGCTATGAAGGCAGCGTAAGCGGCCTTGAGTGGATAATAAACACAGGGCTATGGATATATTTCTAATATGAAGAAAATACAAAAATTTTTATTTTTGGCAATAATCGTTTCATCGTTCTGCGCCGGCTCCGCCGGGCTTAGTGCGCAGGTCCATTTCGGAGTTCCTTCGGCTGTAAGGAAAAAAGTCGTGGAACTAAAGAAACAGATACAGGAATCAAGGGCGGCATTGACTGCCCCGGTTCTAAGCGATCTTACCAGCCCCGATTCTGACGGCAGTTACACGGTCAGCTGGAATGCGGTAAATTACGCGACGGGTTATTATTTGGAAGAAGATGATAACGCGTTATTTTCAAGCCCGGCCGTTTTATACAGCGGCGCTAACACTTCATTAAACATAGCATCAAAAACTGACGGCACTTATTATTACCGTGTAAAAGCCGTAAATTCATTCGGGACAAGTGCGTGGAGCGCCGTGGAATCATTGGTGGTCAGCGTGGGCCCTCCGCAGGCGCCTGTTTTAAACAGTTTGACCAGCCCTGATACGGATGGAAATTATACTGTAACCTGGAATTCGGTTGACGCCTCGCAATATTTGCTTGAGGAAGACGATAACTCGTTTTTTTCAAGCCCGGTAACGGCTTATTCAGGCGCGGGAACAACTCTCAGCA
>MGVM01000029.1:14166-21668 GCA_001800495.1 Elusimicrobia bacterium RIFOXYB2_FULL_48_7 | reverse complement strand
GGCGTGAATTCAGCCGGTTCCAGCAGCTGGAGCGCCGCGGTTTTGGTCACGGTGTCGGTGGGCCTGCCGCAGACACCCGGCCTCAGCGCTTTTTCCAGCCCTGACGCTGACGGCAATTATACTGTCACCTGGAGTACGGTTGACACCATCGTCTATTTCCTTGAAGAAGACGATAATGCCTCCTTTACAAGCTCTTCTGCCTCATACACAGGGCTCAATACATACCTCAATGTAACCGGCAAAACGAATGGCACTTATTACTACCACGTCAGGTCTTCAAACACCTACGGCATGAGCTCCTGGAGCACAACCAGGTCAATCACCGTGATTATCGGCCCGCCTTCCGCGCCGTCAATTAACGCGCTTACAAGCCCGGACGGAGACGGTGCGTATACAGTAACCTGGGCTGCCGTGAATGACGCCTCGGGATATACCCTGGAAGAAGACGACAATTCATCGTTCACAAGCCCTTCGGAGGTATATTACGGGGCCGGGCTTTCGGTGAACTTGTCGGGCAAGCAGACCGGGACTTACTACTACCGTTTAAAAGCCGTAAACTCCAATGGCTCAAGTTCCTGGAGCGCGAACCGGTTTATCTCTGTCAACATAAGCGCGCCTTCAGCGCCTGTCTTGTCCGCGCTTTCAAGCCCTGATTCTGACGGGAACTATACCGTTATTTGGTCTGCCGTGAACGACGCGGCTTCTTACACTCTTGAGGAAAGCACGAACTCCGGGTTCAATTATGCTGCCGAGGTTTACATAGGGGCAAGCACGTCAACCAGCATTTCCGGCAAGCCCAACGGGGTAACGTATTATTATCGCGTTAAGGCAGTTAACTCAAACGGTTCCAGTTTCTGGAGCACCACAAGGTCGGTGACAATTGTGCTCAGCGCGCCTTCAGCGCCAACATTGTATGCTTTTTCAAGCCCTGATTATGACGGCAGTTTCACGGCTCTCTGGACGCTGATAAGCGATGCCACGGGATATATACTGGAAGAAAGTTCTGAAACGTTTTTTTCAACCGCTTCGCGCGCCTATATTGGAACAAGCACTTTTACCGCTGTTGCCAGGACAAACGGTACATATTACTACAGGGTGAACGCTTCAAACTCAAGCGGGAACAGTCCCTGGAGCACGACCAGGTCAATCACCATATATACCGGGTTGCCTGACACGCCGGTTTTAAGCGACCTGGCAAGCCCTGACCTGGACGGTAACTATACGGTTACCTGGAGCACGGCTGGCTACTCTACAAGTTATACCCTGGAGGAAAGTACATACGCTCTTTTCAATTATTCGTCTGAGGTTTACACAGGGACAAGTCTCACGTTGAACACGCTGGACAAATCAGACACGACATACTATTACCGCGTCAAGGCCACCAATCCCAACGGAAACAGCTCCTGGAGCGCTACCAAATCGGTGGTGGTCGCTCTTGCGATCCCGCAAGCCCCGGTCCTTTATTCCCTGGCCAGCCCTGATACTGACGGCACTTACACTGTTACGTGGGGTTCAGTCAGCGACGCTACCGGTTATTATCTTTACGAAAGCACTGATCAGGCATTTTCAACTGCATCATCGGTTTATAGAACAGCCACGAACTATACTTGTTCAGGTAGGGCTAACAACATATATTTTTACCGCGTCAGGGGAGTGAATTCAAACGGCAACGGATACTGGAGCAATACGAGTTCCATGAGCGTTACCCGCCTGCCGGATGCCCCCAGCAGGTATTTCACAACTACGGGTGATTTCAACGGTAATTTCCAGGTTAACTGGTATGCCACGACAAACGCCACAGGCTATGTGCTTGAAGAGGATGACAATTCATCCTTCACAAGTCCCACGGAGGTCTATGTGGGAGTGAGCACCTTCGCTGCCCTCTCCGGCAGGGTGTCCGATACCTACTACTACCACGTGAAATCAACGAACGCCTACGGCAGCAGTTCCTGGAGCAGCAACATGACGGTGGTGGTGACAACGGCGGTTTTCGTGAGCCAGCTTGGCAGTTCGGGAAATGATTATGCCTTTGGGGTTGCGGCGGACACTTCTTCAAATATTTTTATCGCCGGTTATACAAGCAGCGACCTTGACGGTAATTTTAGTTCCGGCCTGCAGGATCTCTTCCTTACAAAGTATAACAACTCAGGCGTTAAGCAGTGGACAAGGCAGAGGGGCAGCGCAGCCAATGAAGTCGGCGCTGCGCTGGCAATCGATGCTTCCGGAAACCTTTACGCGGCCGGCTACACCTACAGCAGTTTTGATGGCAACGTGAGTTCCGGAAATTACGATGCTGTTCTTGTCAAATATGATAATTCAGGGACGTGGCAGTGGACAAAACAGTGGGGTACCGCGGGTATTGACTGCGCTCTTGCAGTAACGGTTGACAGCCAGGGATATATTTACGCGGCGGGCTACACCAGCAGCTCGCTTGACGGTAATGCCAGTTCGGGCCAGGACGATATTTTTGTCTCCAAATTTAACAGTTCGGGTAACCGGCTTTGGACCAGGCAGAGAGGCACGTCAGGTTATGATTACGCTTACGGGGTTGCGGTTGACAGTTCCTGCAATGTTTTCCTGGCCGGCTACACTTCCGGGCCGCTTGACGGCAATTCAAGCGCCGGAGGCAATGACTTGGCCCTTGTGAAATACAGCAGCACTGGTACGTGGGAATGGACAAAACAACTGGGAACGACAGCTCTTGACCAGGGACAGGGCGCCGCGGTTGACAGCGAAGGTAATGTTTACGCTGTGGGCACCACCATGGGATCGATCGACGGCAACTCCTCCAGCGGCAGCAGCGACGTTTTCCTTGTTAAATACAGCAACTCCGGCGTGAAGCAGTGGACAAAGCAGTGGGGATCGGCTTCGGTAGACGAGGGGTACGCCGTTTCAGCCAGCGCTTCAGGAGGCATATACGTCGCCGGAAACGGTAACGGCTCGATAGACGGCAATACTAGCGCGGGCAATCACGACGTTTTTATAACGAAGTACAACAGCGCAGGCACATCCAGGGCTACCATCCAGGCCGGAGGTAGCGGCACGGATTACTGCCGTGGCATAGCTCTTGACCCGTCCGGCAATATCTGCGTCACCGGCTATACCAACGGTTCCCTGGATAGTTACTGGAATGCCGGCTCCAACGATGCCTTCCTAATAAAATTCGCCCCCCTGCCGTAAGCATTCTACTGCCGCGCTTTTATCCGCAGTATTTAGATCTCCGGAATGTGGATATTGACAAAAACATGATTGGTTGGTATAATGTAAATGAAAACCATTATCAACAAGAGGTAATAATGCCAGTAAGAAATAAATGTTGTGAACAGTGGCTTCATGGCAAATTTAAAGGATGTGGTTATAAAGTAACAACTGGCCGCCAGGCTATACTTGATATTCTTCATAAAGCAAATAAACATTTAAGCGCAGAAGATATCTACCTCAAAGTACATAATATTTATCCGGCAGCCGGATTGACTACTGTATACAGAACTCTTGAGATACTTGAAAAAATGGGCATGATATACAAATTCGATTTTGGTGACGGAAGGGCAAGGTATGAATTGTCTGAAGGAGAAAAAGGGGAGAACCATCATCATCATCTTGTGTGTACAAATTGCAACCAAGTTGTTGACTATACAGATTTTATCGACAAGGAAGTAAAGCTTTTGAAAGAAACAGAAAGAGAACTTTCAAAAAAATACAATTTTAGTATTAATAATCATCTTATTCAATTTTATGGATTATGTGAAAAATGTAAGAGTAAATAGGATTAAATAATTTTTTTTATTTCATAATGAAAACGGTTGTCATTTGCAAAACAATAAGGAGGTGATTTTTATGCCAGGTGGAGATGGAACAGGGCCAAGAGGTTTAGGCCCGATGACGGGCGGCGGCAGGGGTTTTTGTGTTGTGCCGGTATCAGAAGGTGAAAGTCCTTTTTCGGGTAGGCAGTTCAGGGGTGGATTCAGAGGGCGCGGCGGCAGAGGCAGGGGTTACAGGCACTGCTTCTATGCTACAGGCCTTCCGGGCTGGGCAAGAGCAGGTTACAGTTATCCGCAAGATGTTCAGGGCAATAACAAAAGTGATCTGACCGTTCTTAAGGAAGAAGCGGCTATGTTGAAGCGTGATTTGGAAGATGTGCAGGGCAGGATAAACAGCATGGAAAGCAATCAGTTGCCTAATCAGAAGTAGATAACGGGCAGAGCAGGCGCCTGCTCTGTCTAAGAAATCTTGATATATCTTAAATAAACGGAGGTAGTATATGCGTATAGGTGTTACTTTGGAGGATTCACAAGGTATGGATGGAAACGTATCTATGCATTTCGGCCAGTGCAGCCACTTCCTTATAGTTGATATTAAAGACGATAAGGTTGCTAGTACTGAAATTGTCGCGAATACCGCGATTCATGGGGGCGGCGGATGTGTGGCTGTTGATGAAATATTAAAACACAAAATAACCCATGTTATAGCCGGCGGCATGGGCATGGGAGCGCAGCAAAAATTTGCCCAGGCGGGAGTAAAAATATTCGGTTACTCTGGAAAAGCAAAATATGGGATTGGCCAGCTTCTTGCAAATAAACTTGAAGGAATCGATGCCTGCAAAGAGCATGGAGATTGTAAATGATAGAGGGAGGGTAATAACTATGAAAATATGTATTACGTCAGAAGGGAATACTTTGGATTCGCTGGTTGACCCGAGATTTGGGAGATGCCGGTATTTTATTATAGTTGATTCAGATACTATAATATTTGAAGCGGTAGAAAATGCTTCCGCAGCTGCCGGGGGAGGAGCTGGAATCCAGGCGGGCCAGCTCATGGCGGCTAAAGGCGTAAAAGCAGTATTGACCGGCAATGTCGGGCCCAATGCTTTTCAGACACTCAGCGCTGCAGGGATAGATATTTTTACAGGAATAACAGGTACGGTAAAGGAAGCCATTGATAAATTCAAACAGGGCAGTTTAAAAGCTGAAGCCGGCCCTACCGTTAGTTCTCATTCCGGAATGAAATGATAGAAGCTGTTTTATTGGTGAAGCAGGAAGGAGCGCCGCGATGTTAGTAAAAGTAAATCAGGAAAAGTGCACCGGCTGCGGAAAATGTGCTGATGTTTGCATGGTTAATGCGATAAAAATTGAAAAAGGCAAGGCAGTAATCAATGATAATTGTGTTGAATGCGGGATCTGTCTGAATACGTGCGCAGTAAAAGCTTTATCAATAGAAAGGGGGTAACTATATGCCAGGAAAAGACGGGACAGGGCCAAGAGGTTCAGGCCCGAGGACAGGAAGAGGCGGCGGTGGTTTTGGCGGAGGGCTGGGCAGGGGCGGTGGCAATCGTGCGGGCATAGGCCCTGGAGGCAATTGTATTTGCCCCGGGTGCGGTGCGAAAGTTTCTCATCAGGCTGGAATGCCTTGCTCCGGTATAAATTGCACGAAATGCGGAACAAGGATGATAAGGGAGTAAAATTTGAAAAGTGTAATAACAGAAAACCGGGAAAAATACCTTGAGCGCAGGGAATTCTATAAAAGCTTTGGCTATGACATTGAAGCTGAAAGGCGGTTTATCCTGGAAAAATCTCTGCTTGTTCATGAAAATATATTGGAAGTTGGCACCGGCAAAGGCTATTTTGCGGTGGAGCTTGCAAAAAAAGGGTACAAACTTACCAGTATTGATATTTCAGTGGAAGACCAGAAAATCGCTGTGTTGAATGCGGAATATCACAAGCTTGAAAAACAAATTGAGTTTAGAATAGAAAATGCGGAACGGCTAAGTTTTCCAAATGAAAGCTTCAATACTGTTTTTTCTGTGAATTCTGTACATCACATGGATAACGCATTTCTGATAATTGATGAAATGCTGAGAGTGATTTCTTTGAAAGGTAAAATCATTATCAGCGATTTCAGTAAAGAAGGCATGGAATTGATTGATAAAATCCATGCCAGTGAAGGCAAAAAACATGAAGTTGGAAAAACCAGTCTTGCCGATATAAGCGGCTATCTGTCAAATAAATCCTTCAAAATAGAAAAATACAGAAGTGAATTCCAGGAAGTCCTGGTAGCGCGCAATAATAAAACATGATTATTTCAATCGCCAGCGGGAAAGGCGGCACGGGAAAAACCACAGTTGCGGTAAATCTGGCTTTATCTTTAGATAATGCCCAGCTGCTTGACTGTGATGTGGAAGAACCGAACGCTCATATTTTCCTTAATCCGATTATCTCGGATAAGATACCCGCTTATGTCCCCGTACCTGAAATTGATAAAGACAAGTGCACCTACTGCGGCAAATGCGCAGAGGTCTGTGCCTATCATGCTATTGCGGTAATACCTGCAAATAACGGCAAAAAAGGGAATGTCCTGGTTTTCCCTCATCTTTGCCACGGCTGCGGCGCCTGCAGCCTTCTCTGCCCGGCAGATGCCATAAAAGAAGTAAAAAAAGAAATCGGTGTGGTTGAAGTCGGCGATTCAGGCGATATTCAATTTGTGCATGGAATACTTAATGTCGGCGAAATAATGTCTCCGCCTTTGATCAGGCAGGTTAAACAGTATATTAACCCTACAAGAACAGCGATTATTGATGCCCCTCCGGGCACCACTTGCCCTGTTATTGAAGCTGTCAAAGGAAGCGATTTTTGTATTCTTGTTACGGAACCTACACCGTTCGGATTATACGACCTAAAACTTGCTGTTGAGGTCTTGAATAAATTGACAATTCCTTTCGGGGTTGTTATTAACCGTTCTGATATTGGTGATGATAAAACTGAAATCTACTGCAGGGAACACAATATTCCGGATTTAATGCGTATCCCGTTTGACAGGGAAATAGCGGAGCTTTACTCAAAAGGGATTCCTTTGGTAAAAGAAAAAAAGGAATATAAAACCGGATTTAATAATCTATATAAAACCATTTTAAAGAGTATAAAGTGAAACAAATACTGGTTATCAGCGGGAAAGGCGGGACGGGCAAGACGATACTGACAGCGTCTTTTGCTTCGCTTGCCCCAAATAAAATCATGGTTGACTGCGATGTGGATGCCGCAGACCTTCACCTTATACTTCATCCGGAAGTTAAGCATAAATATGATTTTAAAAGCGGGAAAACCGCGAAAATCAACAAAGATCTTTGTGTAAGGTGCGATAAATGCGTCAAACTATGCAGATTTGAAGCAATAGAAAAAACCTTTATTGTTAACCGGGTATCATGTGAAGGGTGCGGTTTGTGCAGCCGGATATGCCCTGCCGGCGCGATTGAGATGGAAGAAAACAATTCCGGCGAATGGTACATTTCGGACACGAAGTACGGCCCCCTGGTTCACGCGAAACTTGGCATTGCGCAGGAAAACTCAGGCAAACTTGTGGTAAAAATCCGTCAAGCCGCAAAAGAACTTGCTGAAAAACAAATCAGAGATTATGTAATCATAGACGGCCCTCCGGGCATAGGGTGCCCGGTTATTGCGTCGCTTTCCGGTGTTGATACGGCAGTTATTGTAACTGAACCGACGTTTTCC
>MGVM01000029.1:0-14123 GCA_001800495.1 Elusimicrobia bacterium RIFOXYB2_FULL_48_7 | reverse complement strand
CGGTAGCAGGAAAAATACCGTTTTCGCAGGAAGTGAGCAAGTCCATAGTCAATGGTATGCCTGCCGTGGAATACTGTAAAAATGGCGTGTCTGAAGAAATAATCAAAATATGGGGTATGCTAAAATGCTGACTTATGAAAAAAATAGTTAATCAGGGTGAATTTTTAGGCAGAATGAATGACCCGGACGCAGCGGCAGCGCTTAAAGGGCCTTGCGGCGATGAAATGGAGTTTTATTTGGTCATTAAAGATAAACGTATTACAGACATAAAGTATTATACAGAAGGGTGCGATGCAACTAAAGCCTGCGGCCAAATGACTGCCCGGCTTGTAAAAAACAAAACTATTGATGAAGCCATGCATATTTCTGCGGGCCAGGTTAAAAACAGCCTTAAAGGGCTCTCTGATGATCATTTACATTGTACTATTTTGTCAGTAAGCACTCTTTACCGGGCTTTGGCGGATTATATTTTGAAACTGAATATGTGAATGAGTCCATGTTATATGTTTTATGGAAATAAATAGGGCTTTTAAGCTGTTGAGTTTAGGCAAAAACGCATCATTGATAGGCATAGAAACTGCATACAGAAAACTTGCCGTAAGGTATCACCCGGACCGGTGCAGGCAGTTGAATAAGCTGCGTTGCAGAAAAATGTTTGTTGCAATAAACAAGGCAAGAGAAACCCTGTTGAACTATTATTCGGCCGGACACAAAGAAAATACTAATGATTTCAGAAGGTTCTATGAAGATTTGTTCGGGGAATTATAATAACTGCCCGGAAGGACAAAACCAATGACAACAGAAACAAATGTAATTAACGAGGAAAAGATAAATGAAATATTAAAAGCTACAATTAATCCTGACGCGCGCCATGTACGGGCTGTCTTGGACAAAGCCAAAGAAAAAAAAGGATTAGAATTAGAAGATGTTGGGTGTTTGGTTAATCTTTCAGGCCCTGATTTATTGAAGGAACTGTTTGAAACGGCAGGCAAAATAAAGAACGAAATCTATGGAGAACGTATTGTATTTTTTGCGCCGTTGTATGTTTCAAATTACTGTGTTAATGACTGCGATTATTGCAATTTCCATGCTAGTAATAAAGCGCTGCCCCGCAAAAAACTGGATTTTGACGAAATAAAACAACAGATAGAATTCCTTTTGAACGCAGGGCATAAGCGCGTACTCGTTGAATTCGGAGAGGATCCGGCACAAAATACTATTGATTATGTCTGCAAAATTATAGAAAAAATATATTCAATAAAAACAGATAAAGGGTCCATCCGCAGAATAAATGTAAATATATCTGCCACAGGCGCGGAAGACTATCGTAAATTGAAGTCGTCAAAAATAGGGACCTACCAGATTTTTCAGGAAACATACCACAAAAAGACTTATGAAATGGTTCATCACGGGCCCAAGGCAGATTATGAAAGGCAAATTACAGCGCATTGCCGCGCCTTTGAAGCCGGTATTGACGATTTTGGTGTCGGCGTGCTTTTTGGCTTGTACGACTGGCGCTATGAGGTGCTGGCGCTTGTCTCTCACGCCCAGTATATGGAAAAAAAGTACGGTGTAGGCCCGCACACAATTTCTGTCCCGCGGTTTTGCCCTGCCCAAACTGTTACCTACAAACCTGAGTACCCGGTCAGCGATAATGATTTTCTTAAACTTATCGCTGTATTGCGTATGGCAGTTCCATATACAGGCATGATTATATCTACCCGCGAGCGGCCTGAAATAAGAAAAAAAGCGTTTAAGCTGGGCATATCACAGGCCTCGGCCGGGTCTGTTACCACCCCTGGCGGCTACGGCAAAGAAGACAGCAGGGATTTTCAATTCCAACTCCATGACAGGCGGCCTTTAGCCGAAGTTATTGAGAATATACTTGAAGATAAATATTTACCGAGTTTTTGCACTGCCTGTTACCGGTCCGGAAGGACAGGGGAAGCGTTTATGGCGCTTTCTAAGCCGGGAGAAATTCATGATTTATGCCGGCCTAACGGTTTGCTCACTTTTGCCGAATATCTTGAAGATTTTGCCGATGCCGGATTATATGAAAAAGGCCAGAAAATCATTAAGCTATACCTGGGTAAAATAGAAAATAACGCCATTAGGGAAAAAACTCAGCAGTGTTTATCCAGGATTAAGGAAGGCAAAAGGGACCTGTATTTGTAAAAATGTGCGGTAAAAAAAGGAGGGCATAGTTTTATGCGGTCAAAAGAACTGAAATACATTTATGGGCCGATAAACTCCTGGCGGATAGGCGCATCATTAGGCATAGACCCGGTTGTCTGTGAATCCAAAACCTGTTCCTTTGACTGTATTTACTGCCAGATAGGCAAAACAAAAAGGCTGACTATCGACAGGGAAGAATTTGTGCCTGTATCCGAAGTTATGGACGAGATAAATACACTGCCGGAAATAAATATTGATTATATTACTTTTGCCGGAACAGGCGAGCCTACCCTGGCAAATAATCTTGACAAAATGATTTTAGCGGTAAAAACTATCAGAAAAGAAGAAATAGCGGTTATAACCAATTCGTCTACGATTCACATTAAGGCTGTCCGGGACACTCTCTGCCTGGCTGATTTTGTTCTGGCAAAACTGGATGCTTGCAGTGAAAGCTCATTAAAAGAAATAAACAGCCCGGCACATGGGATAACAATTAAAGATATTATAAACGGGCTCATTGATTTCAGGGCTGAATATTCTGAAAAACTGGCTATACAGATAATGTTCATTAAAGAGAACAGGGATTTAGCGAAGGATTTAGCAGATATTGTGAACACCATTAAACCCGATGAGGTTCAGATTAATACTCCTTTGCGCCCCTGTGCTGTAGCGCCGCTTAAACAGGCAGAAATTTTAGCGATCAGGGATGAATTTATTAAAGCATGTTCACCAAACGGTATCACGGTAAAATCAGTCTATGATCCTATGGTCAAAAAGGAAGTAACTGCAATAAGTTCTGCGGAAACCATGAGAAGAAGGGGTAAACCGGGATAAAGGAGATGCGTGTACTATGTGCGGGAGTACTGCGCAATAAGGAAGGCAGTGAAATGACAATAAGGCAGGCAAAAATACAGGATGTAAAGAGCATTCATTTATTGGTAACAGAACATGCGCAGAAAGGAGAGCTTCTTCCCCGGCCGTTGAGCGATTTGTATGAGAAAGTAAGGGAGTTTATTGTTGTTGAAGAAAGGGGTAGCATTATTGCCTGCGGTGCATTGCATGTAAGCTGGGAAGACCTGGCGGAAGTACGCACGCTTATTGTTTCAAAAAATCACCAGGGGAAAGGAATCGGCGCAAAAATTGTCAATAAGCTTGAAAAATGTGCGGTTAAACTCGGTGTAAAAAAGGTTTTTGCGCTTTCTTTTAAACCTGGATTTTTCAAAAAAATCGGGTATGCAGAAATAAAGAGGGAAATACTGCCCCATAAGGTATGGAGAGACTGCATTAAATGCCCGTTGTTCCCAGATTGCGGCGAAACAGCGCTGATGAAGGATATAAAACACAAGACAATATGAAAATAGCAAAAGATGGTTTCCCGTTTATTGCTGGTTTCGGGGTTGCTGGTATCTGCTTTTGGTTTATAGCAATGCCTTTAGGCCTGATTCTATCGCTGCTTGCGGCAATCTGTTTGTATTTTTTCAGGGATCCGTACAGAAACATTATGAAAAGCGGCCGCTTTGTATTTTCCCCTGCTGACGGCAAGGTAATGGAAATAATTGAAGAAAAAGATAAAAAAATCATAAGGATATTCCTTTCAATATTCAATGTCCATATACAGCGGGCGCCGTTTTCCGGAAGTATCAGGAGTATAGAATACAAGCCGGGGAAATTTCTGCCGGCTATGGATAGAAACGCTCATGCGGTGAATGAACAGAATGTATTCACTATAGATACGGTTTATGGTGAAATCCAGGTGATGCAAATTGCCGGTATTTTAGCCCGCAGGATTGTGTCATGGGTAAAAGCGGGAGACAAAGTAGAAGCAGGCCAAAGAATCGGCATAATAAAATTCGGCTCGCAGGTGGATATTATACTACCGGCAAAGATAGAAGTATTAGTAAAGCTGAATGAAAAAGTAAAAGGCGGAACTTCCATAATAGCCTGTATGAACAATTAACCTTTCTGATTTGAGGTTTTATCCCCTAAAGCAGTTCACTATATAATTTAAAGGAGTTTTTAAAATCATGGATGATAACAAAGAAAATGAATCAAAAAGGTTAGAGGTGTTGTTAAACAAAAATATGGCGCAGATAACCGCAAAGATTTTAGTGCTTAGTAACAAAGGCGGTGTAGGTAAAAGCTCTGTTGCTGTAAACATTGCTGTAGGTTTAAGTAAAAAAGGAGCAAAAGTAGGGTTGCTAGATGCAGATATTCACGGGCCTTCAACAGCAAAAATGCTTGGTTTTGGAGGACAAAGGCTGGCAGCAAGCCAGGACGGAATTATTCCTTATCAGGTTAATCCAAATTTAAAAGTTGTATCTATGGCAGCATTGCTTGAAAGTGTAGATGCACCGGTGGTCTGGCGCGGTCCTATGAAAATGGGTGTTTTAAGGCAGTTCCTGGCTGAAGCAGAATGGGGCAAACTGGATTATCTGGTTATTGATTCGCCCCCGGGAACCGGGGATGAGCCTTTATCCATATGCCAGCTGATTAAGGATTTAACCGGTGCAATTATTGTTACAACACCGCAGGATATAGCCCTGCTGGATTCAAGAAAGTGTGTCGGTTTTTACGCCAGCTTTCCGTGCCCATATTGGGAATTTTAGAAAACATGAGCGGTTTCAGTTGCCCCCATTGCGGTAAAAATGTGGATATCTTCAAATCCGGCGGCGGGGAAAAAGCGGCAAAGGAATTAAATGTCCCCTTTTTAGGCAGATTGCCCCTAGATCCGAAGCTGGTAGAAGCGGCAGACAGCGGAGAATCCTTTATTGAAATTTATCCCGGCTCTGAACCGGCAAAAGCAATAGAAAAAATATGTGATTCAATTGATAATAATATTAGAAAAAAGGAATAGGAAAATGCTGAGAAATATAATTGTTTTCGGGTTCTTTTTAGCCGGATTTTTATCAAGTTTAACACAAGCCCATGATTACCCTATCCATCCCGTAAAAATCAATATGAAAGTTGAACCGAAAATAATTCATACGGCTATCAAAACAAATGTTGTTTATTGGCGCGAAAAAGTATTAGGTAGTAAGTGTGCTCAACCCGGCAATTGGCCGGAAGATATAAAACAAAAAGCAAAGGATTATATAGATTACCACTTCAGCATATTCCTTGATGATGAAATACTAAAAGGCAGCTTGATAGATTCACGCTATGTCGAAGCGCCGTTTGCCGGGGCTGATAATGCGGAGTTAGTTTTCACAATTGATTATCCTATAACTGTGGCGGGCCGGGATTTGACTATAGTGTCCAAGTTTTTTAATGAATATCACAGCCATATAAAAAGCCAGCACCATGATACCGGGCACAAACATCGCGGTAAACACAAAGTATTTGCTGCGAATCTGAATATTACAGGCGAAAACAAACAAAAATATGTTTTAACTCTTGAAAATCCCGGCCGTACACTATCTTTTGAAAATGTTTTAATAACGCCGGAACAAAGAAGTGTTGAGTTTTTAGGGCTGGGTTTTTCATATGTCACAAAAGAGTATTTTGCGGTTATGATTGTTGTTCTTGTGCTTATTTTACTTTGCCTTGGACGTATTTTCGTGATGCAGGTATCGGTTTTACTCTACTTGTTGTTTGCCGGTTTTTTATTTGGCTTGGCTTTTCACTCATTTCAGCCGGGCAATGTATTATTATTGTGGAAATTATCCGGCCTGATTGTTTTAAGCGGGATGATATATTTCCAGTCAGCTGATGCATTGAAATTACCTGTATTATTTATTGCCATGCCTGCGTGGGGTTTTTCGGCAGCCAGGGAAATACGTTTCTCTGATGCTGCGGCCGGGGCCGTTGCAAGCGCGGGCACAGCTTTTTTCACCGGTTGGATTTTTGCAATTGCATTGATATTTATTGCTGTTTATATGTTATTTGCTGCGGATAAAAGATATATCGTCAGGAAAAGCAAGTCAATGGCTGATAAGCTGTTTAAACAGCACCTTAGATTCATTTCGCTCTTAGTCTTGATGGCATCCATATATTTTATGTTAAAAATAATCCGGGGGGGTGCATAATGAGTATTATAAGTATTAAAAATGCCACAAAAAAATACAGGCGCCAGCATCTTGGGCGCGTAACCGAAACCACAGGAGTCTCAGGTTTGAACCTTGAAATTAACAAGGGAGAAACATTCGGGCTTATAGGGCTTAATGGTTCGGGAAAAACTACGACCATTAAGCTGATTTTAGGCCTTCTATATCCGACAGAAGGCGAAATAGAAGTTCTTGGAAAACCTATGCCGGATACAGAAGTGCTGGGTAAGGTCGGGTACCTGCCTGAAGCGGCGTATTTGAACAAGTACCTGTCGGGAAAGGAGACACTTGAATTATTCTCAACAATTTCCGGCATTCCCCGCAATATGCGCAATGAAATGGTAAATAATATTCTGGAAAAGGTTGGAATGGCTCAGGTAATGCATAAAAGAGTATCAGATTATTCAAAAGGCATGTTGCAGCGGATAAGCATAGCCCAGGCGTTAGTCCACAACCCGGAAATTCTTATTTTTGACGAACCAATTACCGGGCTGGACCCGCTT
Source organism: Elusimicrobia bacterium RIFOXYB2_FULL_48_7 (assembly GCA_001800495.1). Classification (GTDB taxonomy): domain Bacteria; phylum Elusimicrobiota; class Endomicrobiia; order CG1-02-37-114; family XYA2-FULL-39-19; genus OXYB2-FULL-48-7. The sequence goes on along the minus strand of MGVM01000029.1, from coordinate 7,402 downwards.
GCTTTAAAGGAAATAAGGCAGCTTATCAACTGGCTTAAAACCCGGGGCCGTACCGTTTTCTTTTCATCCCATAATATTTCTGAAGTTGAAAGGGTTTGCGACAGGATAGGCATTCTTGTTAACGGAAGGCTTGAACGCCTGATTGATAAATCAGAATGGCAGAATCACGAAGGGAAAATAGAGGAAATATTCGTTTCTACGGTAAAACGTTCCGAAAAAATCGGCCCCATTCGTTTTGTTCCGGAAGGCCATGAGGAGGCTGTCAATGGATAATATCACGGCAATTCTCGCCTACACGATAAAGCAGCATTTAAGGCATAAGATTTACCTGGTGGTTTTTCTTTTCGGCCTGGTTTTGATTACGGGCGCGCTGGTAATCTCTTCATTAAGCACAGGAAGAGTAAGAATGCTTTTAAACCTCGGATTGTCAAGCATTGAATTCCTGGCCTTAATAACAATAATATTTACAACTGTAAATCTGATACTTGAAGAATTGGAGTCGCGCACCATATATTTAATGCTGGCCCACCCGTTAAAACGGTGGCAATACATATTAGGCAGGTTCTCCGGGACCGTTATTTCCGTTTTATTTGGCATGTTATCAATGGTAATTCTCCATTTGGCACTTCTATTTATGGCAGGGTGGCATTGGCAGAATTATTATGCTATTGCCATGCTTTGTTCATTTGGGAAAATCATTGTAATGAGCGCTATAACTCTGCTAATATCCTTATTTACAACATCTGCCGCTACGGCCATGAGTTTCAGCGCGCTTGTCTGGATACTGGGGCATTTCTCTGAAGAACTGAATTATTTAGGGGAAAAGTCAGCGAATATTATTGTTAAATCGGTTGTCTGGGCCATATACAATATCGCTCCAAATTTCAGTTATTTTAATTACCGCGATTTCTGGGCGGCTGCCCAGGTGCCATCCGCCGCCTGGTTTGGCTGGATGATAATTTACACATTCTCTTATACAGGTATCTGCCTTATTTTATCCAATTTCCTGTTTTCCCAGAAGGAGTTCTAATATGAGAAAAGGTAAAAATATTTACATGGGTATTATTTTCACCTTTTGCATGGTGCTGCTGTTTTTATCACAGCATAAGATCAGGTTGTCCTGGCAGCCTTCATACCCACATTTTAATGAATTAATAACGGAACAAAACGGATTGCAGGATATAAGCGGAATTCTTATGGGTTTTCGTTGCGCCACAGCGGACATAGCCTGGGTCCAGTTAATCCAATACTCCGCCACAGATGAGGACTATTCGAGTACCATGGATTTGTTAAAACCGCTTACTCTGCGCGTGGTCCGTATAGACCCGTATTTCCATGAAGCTTACTTATTCAGTTCTGGAATCCTCGCCTGGTTTAAAAACGTGAACAGGCCTGATGAAGCAATTGAACTTTTGCAGGAAGGGATCAGGAATAACCCCAAATACTGGCAGTTGCGGCTTTACTTGAGTGCCATTGTTTATAAAAAAGCGGCAAAATACAGTGAAATGGCCGCTTTGCTGGAAGAAGCAATTCAATACCCGGATTGTCCTTCCATAATCAAAGGAATACTTGCAAATTACTATAAATCATCCAGGGAATATGGCAAAGCTATTGATATCTGGGAAAATCTGCTGACAAGCAATGATTTAGAGTACAAAGACAGGGCCAGGGAACAGTTATTAATACTTGAAAATCTGACAAAAGGGAAAATAAATGGAGCCAATGACTAAGATTATTGAAGTAGTAAAATATGGCAATCCTGTTTTAAAAAGAAAAAGCCTGGAAGTAAGTGAACTAAGCGGCGATATTCACAGAATTATAAGGGTTATGTCCCAGTTAATGTACCAGAATAAAGGCGTCGGCCTGGCAGCGCCTCAAATAGGAGTATCGAAAAGAATAATAGTTGTAGATATTGGGGAGGGATTACATGTTTTCATCAATCCCAAAATAATATGGCATCAAGGTAAGGAAGTATTTCAGGAAGGATGCTTGAGCTTTCCCGGCATATACCTAGATATAAAACGCTCAAAGGAAATTGTGGTAGAAGGATTGGACAATAAGGGGGAAAGTATCCAATACGGCGCCCAAGGGCTCTTAGCGCGTGTATTACAGCATGAAATCGACCATTTGGACGGGATTTTAATGATTGACCGGGTTCCGAAAAAGAAACTAAAGCTAATAAGCGGACAACTGCAAGAAATTAAATGCGAATAGAATAAATTTAAAAATATGCTGTGTAAATATAAAATTGACAACAGGGTGTATTCCTTATATTCATTACAGTCCTTAAAGGGCAGGTTTAGTAAGACAGATCTTGTGGTTATCGACTTGGATGAATGCCTATTCCCGGGATTTTCGCAGACGATACTTGGAGTTCTAATATTTGTCAATATTTGTTTTTTCCCTTATAAGATAAACGACTGGAAATATATTCCCCAGCTGGTAAAAGGCGGGTTTTTTATAACTTTTACAAAAATTAAATCCTGGTTTAACTATAATACCGGCAATAGGGACTTGCTGGATAAATATGAAATGGTCATGAAAGGTATTCCGCGGGTATATTTTGACAGCATGGTAAAATATATACCGCGATTATCATATCCGTTTTCAGCCGGGGCAATCCGTGAATTGGCAAAAAAGGCGCCGGTGGGCCTGGTCAGTTTTGGGTTAAACATTATTCTTGAGGAATATGTCAAAGAATTCAAAAAAGGAGGTACGCCCCTTATTTCTTTTTATGACTCAAATATAATTTATTTCAAAGACAGCGGATTTGCCGGATACCAGCGCTCTCAGCTTAAAACAAATAAATTTGATAAAAAGGCGGTTCTTGAAAGGATATTATCAGAATTTAACGCGCGACATCCTATGGTAATAGGCCATAATGAAGATGATTTGGAGATGGTGAAATATGCCCAGGAAAACGGCGGTATCGGAATTGGTTATAATCCCAAAAAGGCATTTGTAAAATATTATGACATAGTAATTAAGGGCTGGACGTGGGAACCTGTGTATAGGCTTATTAAGCTTTTAAACTGATAGAAGGTTAATTTAAAATAAAATGATATGAACTTAGAGAAATTATTGGTAAAAATGGGAATAAGGAAAAGCGGCTTCAAAGATTTGCATATAACGCGTTTTTATTCTTCTTTTGTGGCTGTATCCAAAGGAAAAGTAATCAAAGTTACAGATCCGGTTATGGAATATTGCCCATTAGCGCATTATTTGTACGGCGGTATAAGGAAATCAAAAGGCCATGACATGGAAATGCTGAAAAAAGCAATAAAAGGCGCTGTTGAAGGAAAAATTGCTGAATTCGGCCATTTTACAGTATCCAGGGAGCTTATTCAAAACAGCATTGCCGTTCCGTACGGAGCTTCGGAAATAATGATGTACGCTATGGCTAAAAATATCATTGATGCCGCCGTTGTTGTTTGTGACGGCGCCGGCACTGTAATTGTAAACAAACCCGAAGTTATCCAGGGTATTGGCGCCAGGATGAACGGGCTTTTTTATACTACTCCGATAAAAGCTGTAATAAAACAACTTGAGAACGCGGGTTGTGCCGTGGTTTTTCAAAACGCTGAAATCAATCAAATCGCGGGCGTAAAAAAAGCCGCTGAACTCGGTTATAAAAATATTGCTGTAACAATAAACGGTTTTACGGATGAGGATTTAGCTGAATTAAAGAAAATAGAAAATGATACTAATATCTCTATTACTTCATTGGTTGTCTGTACTACGGGTGTTTTGAAGAAACGCATCAAAGAAATAAACTGTTTTACCGATGTTGTATGGAGCTGCGCGTCAAAAGAAATAAGGGAAATGACAGGAAAAAGAGCGATATTACAGATTTCTACGGGAATTCCAGTTTTTGTGCTGACTAAAAAAGGGCTTGATCTGGCGGCGGGTTATGCTTCAGATGACAGCAATATAAGAAATTTGGATTCAAACAAACAATATCTTGTTTCAGGTAAAGCCGAAGGCGTAAAAATCAAAATGGGCAATTTTGATGCTTACTTAAAGGAGTCGAAATTGCCCGTAAGAAGCAAAAAAGAGCCAAGATTATGAGAGGTTAAAAAATGGAGAACATCAAAAAGGCAAGAATCGCGGGAACTGGTTCCTATTTACCAAAAAAGTTAATGACCAATCAAAAACTTGAAAAGATAGTTAAAAAATTTGACCCGGTCAGGGCAGGTATGCCTTTTTGCGAATGGACAGAAAAAGTAACCGGTATAAAAACAAGGTATTATGTTGAAGACGAAGATACTGAATATATGGCAGCAGAAGCATCAAAAAAGGCATTGGAAGCAGCCGGCATAAAACCGGACAAGCTGGATTTTATTATTGCTGCCAGTTTCACTCCCTCAAAAGAAATTCCCAATTTGGCTTGTTCTATAGCTGATAGAATAGGTAATGGGAACATCCCGGGGTTTGTACTTAATACAGCCTGCGCTGGGTTTATCTGCGGCTTAGACGATGCTTACTATAAAATTATAAGCGGAAATTATAAAAATATTTTAATTGTTGCCAGCGAAACGCTTTCAAAAGTAACTGATTTTAATGACCCGGCAACAGCTGTATTGTTTGGTGATGGTGCCGGAGCGGTAGTTTTGCAGCAATCTGATAAAGAAGGCATATCAACTTTCCCCTATTTGAAATCAGATTATTCTCCTGACCATCTTGAATTCAAGAACTCAAATATAGAAAAAGAAAAATGTTTTATCAGGATGGACGGCGGGCCCAGGGTGCTGAAAAAAGCTGTTAATGCAATGGCGGAAGCCGCCAAAAAAGCACTTGAAATCAGCACTTATAAATTAGAAGCCATTGATTGGATTATCCCTCATCAGGCAAACGAAAGGATTATAAGAAGCCTGGCAGAGAAATTGAATGTCCCTATGGAAAAAGTCTGCCTGACTGTCGATAAATTCGGGAATACATCAGCGGCAACAATTCCTATCGCCCTTGATAAAGCGGTCAGGGGGGAACTTGAGAACTATAAAATTAAAAAAGGTGATAAGGTTCTTTTAACTACAGTAGGCGGCGGTTATTCTATTGGGGCAGTAGTATTGGAGTATTAGAATATTATGAAAATTAAAGTAATCGCAGAAGCATCCAAATTGTCAGAAAAACAATCAAGGGGCTGGGGCCTGTCGGTTCTTGTTGACGAGGATATATTATTTGATACATACAGCAAAGCTTCTTTTTACTGTCGGGAGGTAAAGCAGTCAAAATGTTAAAAGAAGCATATAAAAATGATTTTATATCAATTAAAACAGGTTCAAAAATAGACTGCTAAAAAAGGCTATAAAATATGATTAATCTTAATCAGCTGAAAAATAACGAAAAGGCAAAAGTCATTTGTGTTGAAGGCAGCCACGGTTTCTTGCGGAAACTTGAAGCTCTGGGAATAACACCAGGAGTGGAAATAGTGAAAACAAGTTCTCACTTCATGCGGGGGCCGGTCATAGTGTCAATCAGGGGAACAAATGTTGCTATTGGTTTCGGGATGGCCAGAAGAATAATGGTTGAGGCTTTTTCCGGATTCCGGAAACAAATCTGAAGTTAGGAGAGTAAATAATTATTAAAAGGAGGGCTGCCAATGGAAAAAATGCCAGTAAAAATCCAGCCTGTAATAAAACCAATGCCTCTGGTTATTGTCTCTTGTTGCAACAAGGACGGAAAAAACAACGCCCTTGTAGTCGGCTACTGCTGTAATTGCAGTTATAATCCTCCCATGGTAATGGCAGGGATTGTTCCTTCCAGGTATTCTTATCCAATGATAAAAGAGACTGGTGAGTTCGTAGTCAATCTGGTAGGGGAGAAGAATAAGGAAGCCTATGATTATCTGGGAAAGCATAGCGGCCGTGATGGGGATAAACTTGCTGAACTCGGGCTGAAAGTCCAAAAGGGTTCTAAAATCAGCGCGCCTATTATTCTGGATTTTCCGATTAATATAGAATGTAAGGTTATAGGTTCGCTTATGACAGGTTCACACGAGATGTTTGCAGGGAGAATAGAGTATATTCACGCAAGCCCGGAATATACAGATAAAGACGGCAATATAGACTATTCAAAAATTAAGATTTACTAACGGCCTTGTCCGGGTTTGAAAGAGTGCGAGATAAATGTTTAAAAACATATTTAAAGAATTAAAAAGCCACGCTCCGTTTACCTTGTTTGGCGCAATTACCGGCATTGCCGTTATGGCGGTATTCAAAGATATGCCCTCCCGGACGGCCTATAATATTTTTTATCTGTTGCATCCGCTTCATGTGTTTTTAAGCGCGCTGGTGACAGCGTCAATTTACAAATTCCACTCCTGTGAAAGAATTAACGCCAAATGTATAACAGGGAAATGCAATCTCTGGGTATTATTGCTTATAGGCTATATAGGGTCAATAGGGATAGCGACATTAAGCGATTCTATAATTCCTTTTTTGGGTGAAACCCTGCTAAAACTGCCTGATAGAGAAATACATGTCGGTTTTATTGAAAAATGGTGGCTGGTTAATCCTCTGGCGTTTCTGGGCATTGCATTTGCATATTTTAAACCGTCAACTAAATTCCCTCATTACGGGCATGTCCTCATAAGCACCTGGGCATCATTGTTTCATATCATTATGGCAAAAGGCCAGGAATTTTCTCTTTTATCTTATACGGCAATATTTGCATTTTTGTTTCTGTCTGTGTGGGTTCCCTGTTGTGTGAGCGATTTTGTTTTTCCTTTATTGTTTGTAAGACGAAAATAATTGAGTAAAGGTATTATTGAAAATGTTATGGGTATTTTATTTCTCTTCCATTTTTGTGATACTATTGTTAAGATTATCAACCTTGATAACAAAGTGAGAATAATGTAAAATTATTGAACATGAAGAAAATAAACAGTTTTAAACCCTTTTTAACAGCTTTTCTTGGTTTTGCATTTGTTTTACTGTTTATTGGGGCTTCTTTCCACTCTCATTCAATTGAATTGGACGAGCAGGACTGCGGTTTTTGCGTTGCGCTTTCGGTTTTACATACGATAATAAGCAACCCGGCCCCAGGTATTATTCTAACACTGTTCTTAACTTATCTTTTCCTGGCAGCTTATTCCGTTTATTTTAATCCATTTCTACAGGTTCATTCAATCCGCGGTCCGCCCTGCAAATAATCACCAAAACTAGTTTTTAAGCCATTTCATTTATCTAACTTTAGCATCTATTGGAGGTATTTTTATGAGGAATAGACTTATAGTCATTCTAAACATTTTATGCATATTTTCAAAAATAGCATTCAGCCAGGAAACAGCTGTCCCTTCACCTGCTGCGGGAGGTACGGCAAGAAATCTTCCGGATATCAGTGTTCTGGGTGATTTTTGCGGAACTGTAACCGATGATAAAAACAGTTCAATTGAAAAAGGTTT
>MGVM01000028.1 GCA_001800495.1 Elusimicrobia bacterium RIFOXYB2_FULL_48_7 | reverse complement strand
TCCTTATATATAAGCTCCTTGCTTGAAAAATAATAGAAAATAAGGGCTTTATTCACCTTGGCGCGCTCCGCAATCCTCTGCATCCGCGCCCCGTGATACCCGTTTTCTATAAACTCCTGTATGGCGTTATGGAGTATTTTGTCCTTGGTTTTCAGATCCTTGATTTTTTTCATAATGATTAACCGTATGGTTTAACCAGATGGTTAAATATTAGCAGGTTTCAATAGCTTTGTCAAGAGGGAATATCCCCAAATTAATAAGGTAATAATTTTTGGATTTCGCACCGTGCTCAACTTGATTTTAGGGGTATTAGTTTATATAATTTTCTTTGGTGGCCTTTGAGGTGAAAATTCGGGCCCGTAGCTCAGTTGGATAGAGCATCTGCCTTCTAAGCAGGTGGTCGTGAGTTCGAATCTCACCGGGCCCATTTAAAACATAATGGTAGGTATAGCTCAATTGGTTAGAGCGCTTGGCTGTGGCCCAGGAGGCTGCCGGTTCAAATCCGGTTACCTACCCATTTTTGCAACAAAAACCACAAGGAGGAAGAAAATGTTCAAGAAAATCGTTTTACAGGCTGCAGCTTTGTTGTTTGTTGTCAGTATTGCGGGTGCAGCACCGAAGGCAAGAAATGATGAATCTTCAAAAGAGAGCTCGATGAAGGCTACAGGTTACGATGTAACTTATAATGCACTTTCATTTAAAAGCATTAAAAACGACACTAAAGCCATCCAGTACCTTTTCTGCTTAAATTACGAAACAGCGCCCAAGGGCACTGACAAAGCTTTAATGTCTTATGTACTCGGAATCAGGTCAAGAACGAAAGTGTTCTCAAAAAATAGTTTCAGACTAGAGAAGATGATGGGTCTTGTGATAGTTAAGAACGATACCCATTTCAACATTAATGCAAATAGCATGGATATTAAACTTGAGTTTGGCGCCATACCTGAATTATTCATCACTGACAGCCTTTCCGTGGAAGTTCCGCTGGGGGCATCCCTGACCATGTACGGCGAGTCATTTTCAAATGCTGGCGACTCCCGCACTCAAATCAGGACTTTCGGCTCAGGCGCAACTTTAGCCGGTGTCACTTTCCATTACTATTTCGGGAAATAAGCCCGTTTAATAGTTCCTATTTCACTGACTGCAGTTTTAACCCCAGCGTATTTTGTGTATGAAAAAAATACTTGCTAGCCGGGAATTCATTCTTTTTTGCCTTATCATAACGGTAAAGCAATATATTTTTTATCATTTGTTCGGCAATTCACCGCTGACTATCCCCCCGAAAACCCACCTGCTTACCATCCCTGGAATTACGATACTGATACTATCGTTTTCATTCCTTTTCAATCAAAGAAAATCGCGGATACTCTATATTTTGGCCGCAGATATATTCATTACAGCCATTATGCTTTGCAATTTATGGTATTACAGGTACTTTTCCGCGCCAATCTCGTTTTTTTCATCGTCCCAGTTCAAGGATTTCCTGGATGTACTGGACGGCTTTTACAGGTCCCTGAGAGTTACAGACTTTTTCTATTTTATCATTGATTTCCTGATATTCCCATTTCTATTGCGCAAAAAAACGGTTGATGCCGGAAGAAACCTCCGGTTGTTTGCCGTGTTTTTCATCGCCGGCATGCTGTTATTTTCCGTGAAAGCGATAAAAAGGGCTGTTTTCCGCGAGACCTTTGTTGAATTTTTTGACCCAATCAACAATATTGTAGCGCTCACACCCGTTGGTTACCAGGTTTTTGATTTTTTCGAATACTTCCTTCATAACAAAAAGATAACCCTTAATGAAGGACAGGTGGAATTCATAAAAGACGAATTTAAAAAGAATGCGCAAAGGCTTTCAAATGGCACGCCGGAGCCAGCTTCCGCGTTTAAAGGCTCCGGTAAAGGCATGAACCTACTGATTATCCAGGTTGAGTCGCTTGATGCCGCGGTCATTAACAGAACATTCAACGGCCTTGAAATCACTCCCTGTCTGAATAAATTCGTAAAAGAGAGCATGTATTTCCCGAATTTTTACTCGCAAATAGCAATAGGCACTTCAGACGCGGAATTCGTTATAAACACGTCCATGTATCCCCTGCCGAAGGGCTCGGTAACCTACAGGTACCCGCTGAACAAATATATCTCTCTGCCGTTCCTGTTGAAAAAGCACGGCTATAAAACCATGGTCATGCACGCAAACAGGGGCAGTTACTGGAACAGGCACCTGTTCTTACCCGCCCTAGGCTTTGAAAAGTTCTACACCAACAAGGAATACACCCCGGGAGAAATGATCGGCATGGGGCTTAACGACAACGATTTCCTGGGCCAGTCACTTGAATTTCTGAAGGATTCCGGCAAACCGTTTTACGCGCATATTATCACTCTTTCCTCGCACTTCCCTTATGATATCCTGCCGGACAAATACAAGAAAATCCAGACCCGGAAGGAAGGCGCGACTTTAGGCACGTCGATATTCACCGATTACCTGAACTGCATACACTACACGGATAAATGCCTGGGCAGATTCCTATCGGCTCTTAAAAGCGGCGGACTGCTCAATAAAACTGTAGTTGTTATTGTCGGCGATCACGACGCTCTTTCAAACGGGGAGTACGTAGTGGAGATCCAAAAGAAACATCCGCTCTGGCAGGTCAACAGGTATAGGAATGCCGCCATGGTAATCCGCGTGCCCGGCAGGCCCGCGGGGATAAATGAGATATACTCCGGCCAAGTGGACATACTTCCGACAGTTTCTTACATAATGGGCATTGACAGGGAAGAATACGCGGGTTCTTCATTCGGGAAAAACGTGTTTACATCTGACAGGAATTTTACTTTGCTGCCGGCCGGCGGCGGGGCTGTTATGACAGAAAATCAGCAATACAGGGATTCGCGGCCTGAAATAATAAAAGCCCTGAACGCGTCAGAGCTTATTATTAAAGGCAATTATTTTGCTGTTCAATAAAAAAACCCGCGCTTTACGCGGGTTTTTTAGTTATCTTCTTTTAAAGACTTTCCAGGATTTTACCTGATTATCGCGAACTTTCCTTTGGCTTTCAGCGAGCTGTCTGCTGTATCCTTAATAATGTATATGTATACCCCGCTCGCAACCTTTCCACCGGAAGCATTCTTTGTATCCCACACCAACCTGCCGTCATTGCCGGTTTCCAGCGCGCTAAACACTAACTCCCCGGATAAATTGAATACTTTTAGCTGGGCATTTGACGTTAATGCCGCGAACACTACCCCTTCTCCAAGATTACTGTCTACTCCCTTATACGGGTTTGGATAAACAAGCACGTTATTAAGGTCGGCGGCTGGCTGCAGCTGCACAAGCCGGAACATGGTGAGATGCCTTACTGTTCCTACTATCTTGTTCAAGTCAGGATATGCAACTGAAGGAATTATTACCCACCTTCCGCCATCATGATACGCAATAACAAGTTTTGATTCGTCACCTGTTACATCACTGTCCCTGTAATTCATTGTTATCGTAATCGCCTTATCCGGCTGGGTGGCTGAATTATCTGACACCTTCTCTGCCGTAATCTCTACAAATACATCCAACGCTTTCAATCCTGTCTGGTTAACTTCAGGAACCAGGTTTGCTGCCGGCACTGCCATCACCAGGGTTACATTTGCTGAAAAAGTCCCTGCCGGGATTTCCACTTTTATCTCACCGGTCGGGGGCGCTATTTTAACTTCTTCCTCTTTTGTATTGTCTATTGGCTGCTCAGCGCTGCCTTCATTGCCCTTTATTTCAAACGCGCCGGCCAATGTTTTCGATAAGGGTCCGGTGGTAACAACGACATTCCAGTAACCGGTCGCCGCGCCGGTCAATTCGAAAGCGCATGCGGCCTGGGTATCCGTTGACACAACCACGGCTGTCGCGTTAATATTAGACTGTCCTGTTTTCGTAAGCGCGATAGTTGCTCCGGAAAGCAGATTTTCACCCGTTATTGTCACGCTTACAGAACCGGTGTTTGTGCCGCTGGAAGGTGTCACGGACGCAAGTATCAGTGTTTTCACAAGCAGGGCGTTTGCTTTTGTGGCCGCGGAACTTCCTGTTGTCACCATTATGTCCCAATAACCCGTTGCAAGGCCCAAAAGGTTTAGGTTACAAACAAGCGATGTATCGTTTGCCGTTACGTTTGTTGCGTTTACTTCCGCATGTCCTGTTTTAGTAAGCTTAACCGTGGCCCCTTCAAACATACCGTCACCCTGTAAAACAAAGCTTTTCGTTTTATTGTTGATTTCAATACTTGAAGATATTGAATCTATGCCTATTGACTTAACCTGGATTGTGTCCGTAATTGAAGAGCTCAAAACACCTGATGTGATTACCACGCTCCAGTAACCTGTTGCCGCGCCTGTTAAATCAAAACTGCCGGTTAACTGTGTTGCGCTAACCACGGTAACCGCTGATGCATTGATGTTCGCCTGGCCGGTTTTGATAAGCGCCATTGTTGTGCCGGAGAGAAGGTTCTGTCCGGTCAGGGTTATACTTAAAGTCGTGTTGTTCAAGGTTAAGGTGGGTGTTACGGAAAGCGCTTTCATCGTTGAAATCGCAAAAGCGTTCACCAGGGTTGAACTTGCGGGCCCGGAAGTAATCACAACATTCCACTGCCCTGTTGCTGCGCCTGACAAATCCACGCTGCATGTCAGCTGGGTAGCGCTTACAAGGCTGACATTTGACGCGTTTATTTCAGCCTGGCCGGTTTTTGTAAGTTTTAACGTCGTACCAAAAACCAAATCAGCGCCGGTAAGCGTTAAAAAAGTTGGCAAATTATTTAAAGCAGTTACCGGGTTTATTGACTCGGCTTTTATCGTCCTGACTAAAAACCCGCTGGCCAAAGTCGAATTCATTCCAGCGGAGGTTACCACTACATCCCAATATCCAGTCGTTAAACCTGTCAGGTCTATCACCCCGGTTATCTGGCTTGTGCTGGTATAAACCAGGTTCCCGGCATACACGTCAGTCTCGTTTGTCTTTTTCAGTTTAAGGGTTGTACCTGCCAGCAAGCCTTCTCCAATAACAACCACATTTACTGTTTTATTGTTCCATTCCTGGGTTGGCGCGATGCTTGAAAGTTTGTTCGTGCTGACCTGGAATCCGTTTGTTGACGTGGAAGTCATGACACCTGAGGTTATCACGACATCCCAATACCCTGTTGCCGCACCGGTAAGGTCAATCAAACATGTCATATTGGCGCTGTTGGCTACATTTATGCTTCCCGCATTAATATCTGTTTGCCCGGATTTTACAAGTTTGAGCGTCATGCCGAAAACAAGATTTTCGCCGGTTACGTTCAAAACAACCGGCAGGTTGTTGCCGGCATCAGGCGGATTCACTGAAATCAATTTCATGGTGTTTACCTGCAATGCATTGGGCAGGGTATAAACAGTTGTGACGGAGGTTACAACTATGTTCCAGTAACCGGTAGCCGCGCCGGTAAGGTCAAAAACACAGGCTAACTGAGCTGGGTTCAGGTAATTCATGTTTGATGCCGCAATACTTGTTTGTCCGGTTCTAACAAGCGTTACAGTAGAGCCGTAAACCAAGCTGGTGCCCATGACAGTAGCCGAGGAAACACCGTTGTTAAGAGCATTAACTGGCGACACTGAATTCACAATAATTGTATTCACAAGCAGTCCATTAATAAAGGTATTGGATGAAGACCCTGATGTAACCACAACATCCCAATAACCTGTAGCGGCATTCATCAAATCAAAACCGCAGGCAAGCTGTGTATCTGAAGCAACGACATTCACCCCATTGATATTCGGCTGGCCTGATTTTGTCAGCGCGATTGTTGTACCCAACCCAAGATTCTGCCCGAAAAACGTGAAACTTGAAGGCAGAATATTATTCACTGAATTTGGCGTCATTGAGCTTAATAGAATTGATTCCACTAAAAACATATTTGGATGTGTATTCATGGGATAACCTAAAGGTGTTCCAGATTCAACGTACAAATCCCAGTAGCCTGTAGAGGCGCCGGCTAAGTTAAATCTTGCTAGTAATTGGTTATTTCCCTGAACGACTACGTTGGTAGCTGAAATGTCCGTTTCTCCGGACTTTTGAAGCTTGACATCCATACCCGTAAGAAAACTTTCTCCGTTAACCACGCAGTCAACATTTCTGTTGTTTATGCCGTTTGCTGGATTGATTGCCGTAGTTTGAATGTCCGATATAAAAAATCCGTTGTTTATATATGAAGAAGCATTCCCGGTTGAGATATAGACAATCCAGTAACCGGTAACTGAGGGAAACAGTGTGAAGGAACAAGAAATCTGGGTAGGTGAGTCTATAACAATGCTTGTTGCAGGTATTTGCATTCCACCTCTCTGCATATAAACTGAAGTTCCTGCAAGAAAGTTTGCACCCGTTAAAGTAAGATTTACAGGTATATATTTCAAACCGCTTGAAGGTTCAACTGAATATAGTCTCACCGAATCAACAAACAGGCCGCTTGATAAAGTATCTATAAAACCACCGTAGGTGGCTTCAATATCCCAATATCCTGTTGCGTAGCCAACTAAATAAACACTACAATCAAGCTGAGAACTGGTGCTGACAACCACATTTGTCGCAACTACATTTGATGACCCGGATTTCTTTAATGTTATCACCATACCCTGCACAAAATCGTTCCCCGTGATATGAATATTTTTGATAGAATTGCTATAAATACTGTTTGGCGTGGCAGAAGTAACAACCAAATTAAAATCGTGTTTATTGTACTTCATTATCCTGTTATTTGCAGTATCGGCAATCCAAAGACTGTCGTCCTGGTCTATTGTCATACCATAAGGAGTGTAAAGTGTATTCCTTCCCGGCGTCCCATTACGATTTGCAGCGCTTGTTCCAAAATCTGCCTGACCTAAAACCTTTGTTGAAGCCATACCTGAAGACAAAGGAGCTGTATAACGCAAAGCCCTGCTAAAGCCATCAACTACCCAGGCATTTCCAAAACCGTCTACACAAACAGACCGCGGATTACTGGTTCCGCTGGCATTAAGGCCGGTGCCTACACCGGTAAAATTACTCTGGCCCAGCACTAAATTTGCATTCATACCGCTTGATATTGGCGCATCATATCTTAAGGTTCTGTGAACCCCGGTATCTGCTACCCAAATATTCCCGTTAGGTTCTGCAAAAACACCGTAAGGGTATGAAAGGCCATTTTGCGTACCGCCGCTGTAAGCATTTATTGTAAAATCTGCCTGGCCTAGAACTACACTGGCATCCATGTAGGTTGCAAACGGCGGGTTAAAACGAATAGCCCTGCAATTACTTGCATCAGCTACCCATAAATTCCCGGAAGCATCAAAACAAATATTTCTCGGGTCGTTTAACTTCTTTTGAGTGGTACCCGTTGTTCCCGTATTCATATCCGGCTGGCCAATTACAAGGGATGCACTTTGATTTGATGCTGAAAAAGGCCTTGTAAATTTAAGAATCCTGTTATTTCCGGAATCTGTTACCCAGAGATTTCCTGAAGCGTCAAAAGCTACACCCTTGGGTGAATATAATCCATTATCCACACGTCCAGGATTATTTTGTTGCGGTGCCGCGCTTGTAAAATCTGGCTGGCCTATAACACCATCAGCAGGTTTTCCATTTGTGAATGACTGTATGCCATACCAGTACAGCACTCTGTTGTTGTTCGTATCCGTAACCGCGCAAATATCCGTGATGGTATCCACCGCAACTGCATATGGATAATCAACACCCCTGCCAGAAAGCCCATTTTTGGAGTTGCTGTTTAGAGATGCCTGGCCTAAAACCAGGTCCGCTGATTCATTGAATTCGCTCGAAGGAGACATAAACTTTATAACACGCCTATTTGACAGGTCCGCAACCCATAAATTATTTCCTGAGTCAATAAATACATCGTATGGAGAGTAAAGATGTTCAGGATACGCGTAATAGTCGCTGTAAGAATGCCCGTCATTGGCGCTGGCAGTGGTATAATTTGCATGACCTATGCACATATCTGCGTTCATGCCGCTTGATATGGGAACACTAAACCTTAGCACCCTGTGATTTACCCTGTCAGCCACCCATACATTGCTTGAATGGTCTACGGCTACTGCACAAGGATAATACAGTCTGTACTGAGAGGCTACACCGCTACCATAATTTATGAAACCACCGGTAGAACCAATTACGACATTTGCATTCATACCGCTAGAAAGAGGGACATCAAATCTTATTACCCTATGGTTACTCGGGTCTGCAACCCAAACATTCCCGGATCCATCGATGGCTACACTTTCGGGCTGATATATGTTATTCTGTGAACCTTTGTTCCAGGTAGAAATATTGACAGTAAAACTATCAGAGCCTAAAACCATATCCGCGTTCATATTGTTTGAAAATGGCTGCGCAAACCGAAGAATTCTTCCATCATAAGAATCTGCCACAAGAAGATTACCATTATTATCAAAAACAATATCTGTCGGATTATAAAAATTATTTTGACCGATAGTTGAACCACCCCATAAATTGCCGCTTGTAAAATCACCCTGGCCTAAACGCAGAGTTGCGCTTTGATGATTTGAAAACGGCGCATTGAACTTTAACACCCTGTGGTTAGCTGTATCAGCAACCCACAAATTTCCGGAAGCATCCACAGCTATACCCTGCGGCCAATAAAGAGTTTTATCGCTTCTTCCACCAAAATTTAACGCCGTAGAACCAAAATCCGGCTGGCCTATTACCACATCTGCGCCTTTTCCGTTTGTCAGGTTTGCAAAATCATTCCACACTAAAATCCGGTTATTATTTGTATCTGCAACAAACGCCCTGTTGTTTGCGCTGTCAATGCAGACACCCTTTGGACCTGCTGATCCTGAACTATTGGTCATATTCCAGCCTGTGTACGTATAGGTATCCTGCCCAAGAACAAATTCAGAATCGCAGGATAAAACATCTGCATTTAATATATTGGCTGTTCCTATAAACAAAATACCTGACAAAAACAGTTTTCTAAACATGATTCAATCTCCTTTAAAACATAATATTTATATTTTGTTAAGCGTGCAATTACCTGTTTTCCAGGGGGATGTACTTGTTCTTTTTCACTACGCTCTTGTAAGCGGGGCGGATTATCCTGCCGCCGCTGATTATCTCTTCAATCCGGTGGGCGCACCAGCCGGAAATCCTGGAGATAGCGAAAATAGGAGTGTAAAGGTCGGTCGGTATATTGAGCATGCTGTAGACAAACCCGGAATAAAAATCCACATTAGCGCAGATGATCTTGTTCGACTTCTTGACCTCGTTGAAAACCTTTGGAGACAGTTTCTCAACTGCTTCAAACAACTTGTATTCATCCGTCCTGCCTTTTTCCTCGGCCATTTTTTCGGCCTTTTTCTTCAGTATTACCGCCCTCGGGTCCGACAAGGTGTAAACTGCGTGGCCCATGCCGTAAATTAGCCCGGACCTGTCATATGCCTGTTTGTTGACTATTTTAGCAAGGTAGCAGGAAACCTCATCTTCATCTTTCCAGTCTTTTACGTTTGATTTTATGTCTTCCATCATTTTTCTTACCCTGATGTTGGCGCCGCCGTGCTTAGGGCCTTTCAGCGAACCAATCGCCGCGGCTATCGCGGAATAGGTGTCCGTGTCCGATGACGTGACCACGTGGGTAGTAAAGGAGGAATTGTTTCCGCCGCCGTGTTCCGCGTGGAGAACAAGCGCCAGGTCTAGTATTTCAGCTTCCAGTTTGGTGTAGGAGCTGTCCGTCCTTATCATGTGCAGGAAATTCTCCGCCGTGCTCAGGCCGTTCACGGGGTGATGGATAAACAGGCTTTTGCCGTCATAATAATGCGCTTTTGCCTGGTAGCCGTATGCCGCCATTGTTGGAAGCCCGGCTATAAGCTCTATGCTCTGCCTTAACACGTTGCTGATGCTTATATCGTCGGGGTTCTTATCGTATGAGTAGCCGACAAGAACGCTCCTGGCCAGTTTGTTCATTATATCGCTGCTGGGAGCTTTCAGTATCATGTTCTCGGTGAAGCCTTCCGGCAGTTTCCTGTTGTCGTCCAAAAGCCCGCGGAACTGCTCCAGCTCCTGTTTGTTGGGCAATTGGCCGAATAAAAGGAGATAACATATTTCCTCGAAGCCGAAACGCCCTTCCTTCTGGAATCCCCTTACAATATCATCCACGTTTATGCCGCGGTACCTGAGTTCGCCCTCGGCAGGCACTTTTTCAATTTCATCTATAATGTAACCATGGACATCGCCTATCTCGGTCAACCCCACCAGCACGCCGGTGCCGTCGGCGTTTCTCAATCCCCTTTTTACGTTGTATTTCGCGTAGAGTGTCGGGTCGATACTGTTGTTTGCCGAAGCCAGTTCGGCGAATTTTGCGAAAAGCGCTTCATTTTTCTTGCTATTCATGATTGCTCTCCTGTCTGTCCGAGCCGAATTACCCGGCCCGATGGACATTATACTAAAATAAACCGGGATTTTCGATTTGGCTACGGCCTAATTCCTTTCCTTTCCATGTACCGCGCAACCTCGTCATAATGCTGGCGGGCACCCGGAAATTCGGGCCTTAAACGCAATACTGTTTCCAGCTCTTGCAGCGCTTCCGCGTACATTTGCCTGCGCATGTATAGCCCGGCAAGGTTGAAATGGGGCGTTACGTAATTAGGGCTCAATTGAACCGCTGTTCTGTATTCTTTTTCGGAATTTTCCTGCTGGCCCAAGTCACTGTAATGGGTGCCCAGGTTGTTATGCGCCTTTGGATTGACCGGGCACACCTTTATAACGCTGGTCCAGAAGGTAAAGTCATCCTTCCAGTCGTTGTTGCGGATAATCGTCCTTCCTGAATAAAATACCAGGATAAGAACAGCAATAAATATCCTCGTTTTGGACAAACCCGCAGAATTTGCTTCTGCGCCTTTCACGCGCCTGAAAGCTTCAGTGACTGCCCAGGCAAGGGCCAGGCAGAAACCTATAGACGGAAGGTAAAGGAACCTTTCGGCAACCAGGATTTTCAACGGGATTATATTTGAAACCGGAAGAAGCGTGATAAAAAACCAGGCGATTGAAAATGAAACCAGCTTGTTGGTTCTATACGTCTTTACCGCCGCAACAAGGAGGAGCGCAAGGATGGCCAGCGACGCCAGTACCCCCGGTTCGGCGATTGATTCCGCCACCGGGTAAACATAATCACCGCAGAGTTTCAGCGGAGCAAGCAGGAGTTTAAGGTAAACCACGAAAACCTTGGACATGGTCAAAAATGTCGTATATAGGCTGCCGCCCCAGAAAGCCCGCTGTGAAACTTTGCCCAGCACCGCGGAGCGCGCCAGTATGTAAAGCGCGTCAATCATGAAAAAAGGCATAGTGTACGCTAATTTTTTAAACCAACACAATTTTTGTTCGTTCCTAAAATAAACAAGGTAGGCCAGCAGAATGATAGGGAGTGTCGCCGCCATTTCCTTTGACAGCATGGCAAGCGCCCCGCAAATGACCGACAGGGCATAAAGCTTCCCGGTATTTTTTTTATCCTGCCCGAAACACCTGATAAACAGGTAGAACGCTCCCAGATAGAAAAAAAGAAACAACGCGTTTCCCCTGCCGGAAATCCACGTGATGGCGTCGGTCTGGATAGGATGGGCCGCAAAAAACAGCGCGGTAAGAAGCGAAAGGGTTAGATTGCCTGTTAAAATGTTTATAACCAGGAGAAGAAGCACTGAATTCATTATGTGAAACAGCAGGTTCGTCAGGTGGTAGCCGGCCGGGTTGAGTTTCCACAAAAAGTAATCAATTGAATATGAAAGAGTGGTAAGCGGCCTGTAAACGTCGCCTTCAATGCTGCCGCCCTTCACGGCGGTGTTACCATCCGTGAAGAAAGCAGGGGCATTGCGCAAATCCCTTATCGCAGTGTTATTCACAACGAAAAATTCGTCGTCATACACAAACTTGCCGCCCAGCGTATTTGCGAAACAAACAAGGGCCAGCATGGCAACAATAAAAATACCCGTGTAGGTTTTTTGTCCTGTCATGAGTGATTTTATAACAAAAATCGCGGAATATTTCAAGAAACAAATTTGATAAATATATTTTATTTTAATACAATAAATTCATAAGAAATGATCTCTTCGAACAGGAGCTGCCATGAAATCAAAAAATCCCCACAAAGAACTTCTTAAACCGGTGCACCTGGACGCCTTTGACCTTGACGACGCCTGGTTCCAGTGCCTAAATGCTATCCTGGAAAAAGGGCACGTTTACACCATCACCCGCGGCAGTTACGAAGGGCAGAGACGCCTGGAATTTGATTTTGTCACATGCAGGGTAAAAGAACCCGGCCACCAGATCATTCCCATAATGCCGGAGGGCTGCGGAATCCCCGCGCCTACAAGCATGGAATACATAAATGATTATTTGAGTTACCTCCTGACAGGGGCGAAAACCGAAACAGAGGATTATACATACGGAGAAAGACTGGTCGACGCAAAAATACGTTTCACGGATAATGTCAACGGGAAGGAGATGTTACGTGAAATGCCTTTGCACGTAAACCAGGTTGAAGAAGTCATAAAAATGTACAAGACCCACGGGCATGGCACCAACCAGGCAGTAATGGAAATCGGCATGCCTTCCGATATAAAACTGATCGACCCGCCCTGTATGCGTCTTATTGACACGCGGGTGCGCTACGGCAAGCTGCATTTCATTATTTATTTCCGTTCTTGGGATTTGTGGGGCGGCTTTCCTTCAAACCTCGGAGGCCTTCAGCTTGTGAAACAATACATGGCTGAGGAAATAGGGGTGGAAGACGGCGAGATGATCGTAGTGAGCAAGGGCATGCATCTTTACGAATATACGTGGGATTTCGCAAAAACCAGGTGCAAGAAGGAAAATCTGAAGATTATATAATTATAGTCCTGTCATTTTTCTCAATTCCGTTATTTCTTCCTCTGACCTTTCCCTGTAATCCGTCTGCCCAAGGTCGTAAATCTCCAACCATAACTTCAAAGCGCGCACATAATTGCCTTTTTTCTTGTAGATATTCGCGAGCATTGCCTTTACCATTATGGGGCAGTCCGGGTATTTTAGCGCTTCCTCAAGTTTTCCAACCATGTCTTCATACTTGTCCAGTTTTTTATAGACTATAGCCATCTTGTAAATGGTGAATTGCCAGTAATTTGGCGCGTTTTTTATCCCTTCGTCAAATACAGCTATCCCTTCATCCGGGCGATTGAGGTTCCAGGTCAGGCAGGCGCCGCCGTACATGTACGCGTAATAAAAATACGGATCCAGCCGCACAACCCTCTGGATGAGTTTCTGCAGATCGAAATAACTGCCGCTCCCGTAGGTTACACCGTCCATGCAATGCTCGTGATCATGTTCCTTGCATTCTTTATCGTGTTTATGTTTCGCCTCTTCCTCACTCCCGCCGTAATACTGCAAGACCTGTATCCAGGCGATGTCTGAAGCCATCTTCCTTACCCCGAAAACGATCCCGGACAGATCAAACATGGCGTATTTGCCCAGGGGCGGCTGGTTTTCCGCCAGCGAAAAATTCACGGTATCAAAAGGGTACTTGAAATTCCTGTCAAGGTAAAGGCTTGAGGCGGCCAGGGCTAGGAACAGTACTGCAAAAATTGCGGTCTTTTTCATAAATAGAAATTTAGAATTCTTTCCGGTTAAACAGGAAAATTGAAAGCATGAGACAGGCAAGGCAGTAAAGGAAAGCGTAAACAAGGGCGCCCGCGAACCAGTAGGATATTTCCATGCCGGAGCCCATGAAATCCCTCCAGTTGAAATACTGGAGGTTGGGAATGAGCAGGTAAAATACTTTCATCAGGGCTTTTAACGGAGTGAACTCTATCTTGCCGGTGAGGAACTTAATTTCCTGGGCAAAGTGCCCCAGGATCCACAGGAAAAACGTGAAAATAAGAGAGGACGACTGTGACGTGGAAAACAGCGAGAAGAAAACCGCCAGAGAACCGATTATGGCGATCTTGACCATGGATGAAAAAACCGAAACAAAATAAACCGGGTCCAGCGCCCATCCCTTTGCAAGCAGTATGAAAAAGTGCATTGCGTACATCACTACCATGGCCAGGTAAACCGA
>MGVM01000027.1:18661-19554 GCA_001800495.1 Elusimicrobia bacterium RIFOXYB2_FULL_48_7 | reverse complement strand
GTGGCGACATTTTTCAGATATTTCACAGTTTATGCTCCTCCTTTTTAGCACCCCTTGTCACTTGCTCAGAAAAGTAAGGGGTGCTCCTTTCACAAACAATTTTATTAACGCTATTAGAACCGCTGCCGCAAAAGCGCCTGCCTGGAGCGGCACGGCTGATCTCATTTCCTTTTTAACACCTGAAAACGAAGTATAGGTTGACGCGCCGGTGAAATTCATAAGCATGAAGGAAGCCAGCGAAGCCATCAGCAAAAACCACCCGGTTAGGACTAAAACACTGCTTCCCAGGAACCCGGAATACCAGGCAGCCAGGAACACTATCAATCCTGCAAACGCGCCCTTAAGCGAGAACGCCCGGCCTGGAAGCCACGGCAGGAGCAGCGGGCCCAAAACGGTGCCGGCAAGGTAAGCCAGGAAGATATTCACAAACAGGGCATAATCCTGCCTGATTGAAAATCCGCGGTTTAGCGTAAGCTCAACGGCAAGTATAACGGCACATGCAATTAAAAGATAGCGCAGTCCCAGGGCAAATTCCGCCGCAACCAGCTTGGCCCTGTCAACAAGATTAAAACTTACTCTGCGCATTTCAGGTGTTGCTTTGAAACCGGCTTTTAAAAATGCAGGAATGTCGCTGGCACGGACCGGGCCGTAAATCACGCTAAACCCGGTTTCTTTCTTGATTATATGCGCTGATACACCAACCGCACCCAATTGCGGCAATATAAGTTTTTTATGGCTGACAATTTCACCCAGTTTCGTTTCCGAAATCCGGTTAATCAATTCTTCCGTGCCGAAGGTCCCCTCGCCCGCCGCGCACCAGACATTTATGCCTTTTGTATCGAGCACAAGAATCCAGGCGTCCCCCGCCGGGCCGGACAATTCCTTTCGCAGGG
>MGVM01000027.1:4433-18581 GCA_001800495.1 Elusimicrobia bacterium RIFOXYB2_FULL_48_7 | reverse complement strand
ACCGCGCCATCAGGGTGCCGAGTTTGTCTGAGAGATTTGTTTTGGTTGAAACTTTGGGTACTTTTCCAACTTTTGTTTCCACGTTTCCGATAATGTAATTCATATCACCTCTTTAATACCCCATTTCGCTCGCTAGGAAGAGCATGGGGTACGTAGTAATACCTCCTTTTGATCCAGAGCGCTACGGATACCAATCCTATTAGTGCAGGCACTTCCACCAGCGGGCCGATAACAGCCGCGAATGCCGCACCTGAATTGATGCCAAATACGCTGATAGCAACAGCGATTGCCAGTTCAAAGTTATTGCTTGCCGCGGTAAAAGACATAGTCGCGGATTTCGGGTAATCCGCCCCGGCTTTTTTGCTCATATAAAACGAAACCAGGAACATTACCACAAAATAAATCAGCAGCGGAACCGCGATTCTGACGACATCGAACGGGATTTTCACGATGTATTCGCCCTTCAGTGAAAACATCACTACAATTGTGAATAAAAGCATGATTAAAGTCATGGGGCTGATCCTGGGAATAAATTTGCTGTGGTACCACTCTTTTCCTTTTAATTTTATCATGACGAACCTGGTTAAAAAACCCGCGATAAAAGGAATGCCGAGGTAAATAAACACGCTTTTGGCAATTTGCCCTATTGATACATTCACAACTGCGCCCTGAAGCCCAAACCAACCCGGTAAAACCGTAACAAATATCCACGCGTATACCGAATAGAACAAAACCTGGAAGATTGAATTAAAAGCAACCAGGCCAGCGCAATACTCGGTACACCCCTGGGCCAGCTCGTTCCATACTATCACCATGGCTATACAGCGGGCGATTCCTATCATTATCAGGCCAACCATGTACTCAGGGTAATTGTGCAGAAATATTATTGCAAGAAAAAACATCAGTACAGGCCCCAGGACCCAGTTCTGGACTAAAGACAATATAAGGACCTTCCGGTCCTTGAAAACATCGCCCAGTTCTTCATACTTTACTTTTGCAAGCGGAGGGTACATCATCAAAATAAGGCCTATGGCGATGGGTATATTGGTCGTGCCGGACTGGAACTGGTTCCAGAAACCGGCTATGCCGGGGTAAAAATCCCCCGCCGCCACGCCGATGCCCATCGCGAGGAAAATCCACAGCGTCAGGAACCTGTCGATAAAGGATAATTTTTTGGTAATGCTTTCAGCCATGATCTCCTCCGTCCATTTAATACGTGATAAGAAAATAAAATCCCGCCAGCACCAGGATTGTTCCTGCTATTAACCTCATGACAGTTTCTAAACCTTTAATCTTGAGACTGACGCTGCCGATAGACACCCCCATAAGAATTGCTCCTAATGGAATGCTGAAGCCGACAGCATACATACCCATCAGCAGAATTGACCACAGCACTTTCTCCTGGAGAATTGCCGCCCCGATAACTATGAATATCCCCGGATTACAGGGCAGACAAGAAACCGCTATAATACCCCCGAGAATGGCCCCGGTGATAGCTAATCCGAATTTCTCCGTCACGCGGGATTTCCCCAGGTTCCCGAAAGAAAGCTTCACGGGAAACAGGTTCAGAGCTGCCAGCCCGAATACTACAGCTACAACTCCGGCAAATAGTTTCCAATACCGCCCTAGTATAATTTGGGCTGTTTGGCCGATAAAACCTGCCGCCAAACCGGTGATCATCAGCGCTATAATGATCCCGGCTGTAAAAAACAGGGAAGATTTTATAGCATCAGCCCGGCTTGTTTCTTTTCTCGATCCCGAAAAACCTACCAGGATCCCAAGCGCGGGCAACGTGCAGCAGACGCTTGTTACCGCGCTTACCAAGCCGAGGATCAAAGCAAAAACAAGCGCTATTGGTTCGGATGATACCTGCTGTAAAGAATCGGTGATAGTTTTTAGCATTATTTGCACCCGGGGCTGGACGGCCCGCAGCTTGACCCGCTTCCGCAGCCACCTGCCTGTGAAACCGCAACAAAAGCCTGAATAAGCTTCGTTTCACTGACATCGCCCGCAGGGACGGAGTTCATTCCGCGGCCTTTGCAGGCGACGATAATGGCAGGCGCGGCGATTTGCGCGCTGATACCGGCATAATCAGGCGCAGATGTCCGCAAGGTATACAAACCCGCATTGACGTTGCTGGTTTTCAGTGTACGTTGAGCTCCCAGCAGGGCTGTTTCAGTTTCCTTATTAACGGATGCCTTCTCTTTTCCCGGAACCAGAATAAATACGGCATCCTGGTTCATCGCGACAGTGTTTAATGAGTTCATCGAGTCTAAATATTCACCCACATACATTTTCTTTGATGTTTGGCCAGAAAATTTGGCAGGCGCGCCGCCCTTTTCTGCGGCAGAGACTTCCGCTGTTGGACTGGTATTGCCCGGCAGGGCTGTAAATGTTTCTACAGTTTCTGTAACCGGTTTAGCTTTAATAATTTTATAAGCAAAAACACTTACAGCAACAAACATTATGATCAAACCTGTAATAACCCTGGCTTTATTTCCGGATGCCGGTTTGCCGCAATTACATTCCGGCCCGCAACACCCTGTTTCTTTGTCTTCCATTGTTGCCTCCTATTCCTAATTTATCAGCAGATATATGCCGCCGGCTATAACCAGCGCGCCGCAGATTTTTTATTGTGATGCCTTTTCCATCATTTCTTTCAGTTGTTTCAATGTCGGATGCGACAACGCGCCTTGCTTGCACACGCTTGTGGAGCAGGTCATGCATCCAACTACGCAGTCATAAGGGTTTGCTACCACAGGCCGGCCCTTTTTCTCGTCCCAGTCAAATACTTTATGGCTGCAAAACTTGAAGCATTCCCGGCATCCCGTACATTTGTCTTGATCAATACTGGGAAACCAGTTTATTTTGTTTCTGGGCGCTTTATTGTCCATTCTGATTTACCACCTGCTTAAGCCATACCGTTATTTCTTCTTTTGAAGGCACCTTCCCCTCGCTTTTCTTCTTTCCATCAATAAAAAGCGCCGGGGTAAGCATGACGCCCCTGCTGACCATTTCATTTATATCCGTGACCTTGGCTACTTCCGCTTCAATATTCATTTCTTTTAATGTATCCTTGACCAATTTCTCGAGATTAGCGCATTTCGCGCAGCCCGGGCCAAAAACTTCTATTTTCATGATCCGTCACCTCTCCTAAGAGCTTTGATATGCTCCGGGGTGGTTCCGCAGCACCCCCCGACAATACTGGCGCCTGCCGATACTATTTTCTGCATGGCGGAGGACATGCTTCCAGGGGTTTCATTGTAAACTGTTTTTCCGCTTACGTTCTGCGGCGCCCCCGCGTTTGGCTTGATCCATAAAGGCAGGTTTGTCAGCCCCTTAAGCGTTTTTGTCAGTTCGAGCATCGCATCCGCGCTTATTCCGCAGTTTGCGCCTATTATATCCGCTCCGTTGGCGGTAAGTTCCTTGACTGCTTTTTCAGGTGTCACGCCCATCATTGTGGCAAATCCTTTATCATTTCTGTCATAAGCCAGGGAAACAACCACGGGCAGGGAAGATATTTTCTTGGCGGCTTTCAGGCCGCAAACTGCCTCTTCAATGCTCATCATTGTTTCAAAGACAAGCCCGTCTGCCCCCGCGCTTGCCATGGCATCTATCTGCCGGGCAAAGGCTTCGCTCATGGCGGCTTCCGTAAGTTCCCCCAGCGGTTCCAGGAATTCGCCCGTGGGGCCTATGGAACCGAACACCATAACGTCTTTTCCGGCGGCCGCCTGTTTAGCTGCCTCAACACCCGCTTTGTTCAATTCAACCGAACGGTTTTCCAGGCCGTATTTGCTTAATTTTATGCTGCTTGCGCCAAAAGTATTTGTCAGTATGATATCGCTTCCTGCCGCAATGTAGGAAGCTGATACCGCCGATATGGCGGCAGGATTCTCCTCATTCCACAGCTCCGGGCAGTAACCGGGCGGCAGGCCCTTCTTCATCAGCTCAGTGCCCATGGCGCCGTCTGATATTAAAACTTTCTTGCGTCGGATTAAATCATTGATATTCATGACATCCCCTTTTTTCAAGCTATTGTTAACAGGTAAATTCCTGCTATTATAACCAGCACACCGCATGCTTTTTTCAACAAAACAGCGCCTTTTGATTTCTCGTTCCAGTTTAAGTAATGCTGTATAACTTCCGTAAAGGTACCGGCAAATACTATGACACTGCAGTGGCCGATACCGTAGAACAATAGCAATAGGACCGAACTGACGAAATTATGGGCCGAAGAAGTAAAAACAACCGTTAATATTGGGGCCATGTAAGCGAATGTGCAGGGCCCAAGAGCTACGCCGAATATTAAACCAAGGACAAAAGAAGCTATCAACCCTTTGCTTTTGAACCCTGACGCTGTCGCGCCTTTAAACGGTAAAGGTATAATATCCAGAAGATGTAAACCTACAACAAGGAATATAACTGCCACGAAATAATTGCCCCAGCTTCCAATATCACCCATCATTCTGCCGAGCAAGGCGGTAATTACGCCTATTAAGGCAATTGTTACCAGTATCCCAGAAGCAAATAGAAGAGATATAAAAAACGCTCTCTTTGTTGATATTCTCCCCTGTTCATCGATAAATCCAACTATCAATGGTATGCTTGCCAGGTGGCAGGGGCTCAGGATTATGCTTAATATGCCCCATACAAAAGCTGCGGACAACGCGGCAAATATATTTGACTGCAGGGCTGAAGTCAGCACCCCGAATGTTTCAAGGATCATTTTATCCCTCCTTTTTTCAGAACTTCGATCAGCTCTTCTTTCGGGAAAAATCCCGTATGCCTGGAATATTCCTTTCCGTCTTTGTCAAGAAATACCTGCGTTGGAATAGCCATTATCTTGTACTGTTTGGCGTAAGGCGCCCCTGCATCTGTCCAGACATCATAAAAAACAACCTTTACGCCTTTTGAACCATATTCCTTTTCAATATCTGCCATTATCGGCTGCATCATTTTGCAGGGGATACATTTTACCGAGCCAAGCTCAACAAAAGTCACTAAAGTCTCCGTTATCGGTTCTTTTTTTTGCGCCTTTGCTTGCGGCAGTTGTATTTTTTCCTGTTTATTTGTTTCTTTCTCGGTTTTCTGCTCCTTTTGCGCCTCTACAGCAGTTGTTGGCTGTATTACCTTTTTTTCTTCAGAACAAGAACCTAAAAACAATAAAACAAAAACCATAACAGAGATTAATTTAACCATTGAGCAAATCCCTCCTTTTGTTTTTAAAAACCCTCAGGGACTTTATAACCGCAGGGTGTAATCAACTACGATAACCTTATTTTAGAAATAAAACCGTATCCATAAATCCAGCTTGTTTTCGTACGGCTTGCTGCCAAATTCGGTATTTTTGCCGCCCGCCAAAAAGGCAGGCCACAATATAAACTCAAAATTGGTTATGGGCTTGTAACTTAACGGGATCCCGGCCATGCTGCTTTCATCGTTAATGTTTAAAATAATAAAAAATGACGGCGTGAAATATATCCAGTTGAACGGTTCAGGGCAGGACATTTTTAAATAAAGATAATCCTGCATAATATTCGCGCCGCTGAAATAACTCTTGCTCACATTCATTGCGCTTGAAATAGAATTGCTGTTTCCCGAAACAACGGCATTTGCCATATATTCATTATAGCCAGCGAATTCGTTGCCGGTTAACCCTCCATCATTATGGTAATACTCCAGTATAGTCGTGATATTCCACTCATTCAGCCACCTCACCCCGGCGAGATAAGAAGAAGCTTCAATATTTTCTGAATCCAGCGCATTATTGGCAATAATATACTTAGGTTGATTACGAGCTATACTGAATTCACCGTGTAGCTCTAAATTCGTCAGTATATTTCCTGAAAAATCGGCCCCTGTTTTCACCGGGTTTATATTGCTGTAATACTGCATAATATCGATATCCGTATTAAACAGCAGAAAATACAGCTTTCCGGCAATTCCTGTTTTTTCTACTTCAGATATTTTACTGTCAACCGTTTCTAATGATGGTATAACGATCAAATCGAAAGACGCGTTTTGCAGCGGACCTGCCTGAAAACTCCTGGAATACTCATAACCGGCAGAAAAAATGCCCGATTGCGAAAGCTCGGGGTTTTCCGGGTCTTTCACAGGGTTAACGTACCCCACGGGATTGAACGCGTAGCCCTTGCCCCAGCTGTACATTTTCTTTCCTAAAATCAGGAATGAGTTCACGGATAGGTTCATATTCCCGTATAATTCATAAAGCTCGGCATCTGCCTGGCTCTCGCTGTTGTACCCTGTATTTGTCTTGAAATGGATTCCTGTATCCCCGGGCTGGTAATCCCCGTTTAAATACAAGTTTATCTTATAGGAAGATAAGCTGTCCTGAAATGGCTGATTGCTATTTTGCAGCCTGTACATCAGTGAACTTTGCCTGCTTTTAATGATTGAATATTTCAAATCAATGTTGCCGCTCAATTTTAGCGAGCTTTTATTTGACTGCATATCAGGTATTTCAAAGGAATAGTCTTGCGCATGAACAAGCGCGCCTGCAAGTAAAAGGCCGGCTAAAACTGCCCAATATTTCATTTCAGCAACCCTTCAAGTTTTGCCATAAAGTTCATTGTAAATATTTCGTCCTTGAATTCCCTTGACTCTATTCTGGAGTATATCATCAGGGAGCGGTAACCTTTGTACAACTGACTGACTGTTTCCACAACTGACGGTGTTACAAGCCCGTTCCCGAAATCCTTTATTTCCTTGAATTCCAATGTTTTAATAAGCATCCCGCTTGCTGAATAACACTCTATTTTTTCCAATGTTTCGTCTTTCATTGCCCACATCTTAAGCTTATCATAAGCGACAGCCTTGCTTTTAGCTTTCAGCTCAAGAATATAGCCCGTTTCAGTTTCCGCCAGTTTTTGAACATTGTATTCCGCGCTATAATCAACCAGCATTATGTCGGCATTATTGAACACGCCGCCGGTAACAGACTGCAGGCTCGTTATACGGATCGGCTTGCCTACGTTGGGAATGTAAAGCCACATATTTTCGCCTAATCTTAAAGTAGTCCTTCCTTTTTCGCTTGCCGGGGCAAGGAAAAGCATGGCAACATTGATTTTTTTCTTTTTTATGGTATATACTATAAACTCTTTCTTTTTGCCGTTTGGCTCTATGTTTACGAGTTTCCTGTAAGACTCATAACTTTCGGGCATTAATTTTTCATCGATTCTTTTTAAAAGCTCATTGCCATCCTGGGAAAATACCGGCCAGGCGGTTGAAACAAGGATCATGCACAGTAAGGATATTGCGTTATTTTTCATCAATAGTTACCTCCGTTTAAACATGCCTTAATGCTTCCACCGGCTCCATCCTGGATGCTTTAAGGGCCGGCTGCAGGCTTGCTAATACTGATATTATCACTACAAATAATACCGCGAACATGATTTCGGCGGTTGGTATTTGAGGATTGAGCATAAATTCCGTCCGCGCGTCTCCAAACTTGAAAGTAAACCCTGCCGCGCTTATAACCTTTAAGATAACCACGCCGATAATGTTGCCCCCTATAGCGCTTATAAACCCGAGAAAAAGGCCCTCGGTCAGGAAAAGCATAAGGATTTTTGAAGGCGAAGTCCCGATAGAAGCAATCGTTCCTATTTCCCCGATCCTCTCATACACGGACATCATCATTACGTTAAGTATGCTTATTAAAACAATAAAAAAGAGGACTATCCGCACAACCATGATCAATAAGGTTATTATTTTTGCTATGGTTGAAAATGGGACCAGGTCTTCCCAGGTATGAATCTCAAAAACAGGATCAGCAGATTTTTCTTCTTTTATTTGCAGCAAATAATATTTTAAGTTCATAAATACTTTATTTAACCTGTCAAAATTGTTCAACTTAATGGCAATTTCAATGATTTCACCGTTTTCAATCCTTAACAGCGACCTTGCGTCATCCATGTGAATATACCCGTCTTTCCCCTGGGGCCCCATTATATTTTCCGAAATACCGGATATCTTAAAAGTCATTCCGTTAACGGAACCATCCTTGTTGGTCGCTACCAGGACAATATCACCCCCAACTTTTAAATTCATTCCGCTGGCAATGTTTTGCGGAATTACAACTGAACCTGGTTTTACGAAAGTATCAGGACTCGAATCTCCATCTTTTATTCTTTTAACAAGGTTTGGGCAGGCTTTACTCTCTTTTTCTGGATAAACAGCGGTTAATCTCATATTCGTCGTCTGGGCAAAATTGCTGGCCATTGCCCCAAACCTGATCCGTTCAGAATACGCCTTTATTTCAGGGTTATTTTTCAGCAGTAATTCTATTTTTTTAAAATCCTCTTCCGGAATAGCCCTGTCAAGCGGCAGATTATCTATTGAACCGACATATCCTTTCTTGTGAACCTGGATATCGCCGACATTTGAATTAGTTATTACGCCTATTATTTCATTTTTAAACGAGCTTCCCACGCCGCTGAATATAATTACCAGGGCAACGCCCACGGCAATCATGGATGAGGTTAAAAGGGTCCTTCTTGTGTATCTCATTAGATTGCGCCAGGCAATCTTTATTATATTTTTCATTTCAATTCACCCCGGGTTGCTTATTTTCCTGCATTTTAGTGATCAAACCGTCTTCTATTGTATAGATGGCCTCCGCCTCGCCCACGATTTTCGGGTCGTGCGTAGCAAAAATAAAAGTGGTATTAAACTCTTTCTTCATATTATGCATAAGCGCTATCACTTTATACGCGGTATCATGGTCAAGATTCGCGGTTGGTTCGTCCGCAAGGACAAGCTTCGGGTCGGTTACAAGCGCTCTTGCGACTGCCACGCGCTGTTTCTGCCCCCCGGAAAGCTGAGCCGGGTACTTATCTTTTTGGCTTATCATACCTACCTTCTCAAGCAAATCAAGTATCCTTTTTTTACGTTTTTCCAGGGGCACATCCTGAACCATTATCAGGGGATATTCCACGTTTTCATAAACCGTCAAAACGGGGATTAAATTAAAATTCTGAAATATAAACCCGATATTATCGCCCCTGAATTTCGCCGATGTTTTTCTGTTCATGCGGCTTATTTCAGTTCCAGCTACAAAAACCTTTCCTTCCGTGGGTTTATCAAGACAACCAATTAAATTCAACAATGTTGTCTTCCCGCTGCCGGACGGGCCTACAAAAGAAATAAACCTGCCTGCATTAATTGAAAGATTTATCCCCCTTAACGCGGGAACGTTAATTTCCCCGCTGATGTAATCTTTCTTCGTATTTTCAAGAATTACGAGTTCCATCTGTATTCTCCTTTTTTTCAGCAATTTTAAAACTAAAACCACGCTCCATATATCATTCCGGTAATTGTGGCCATAACCACAACAAGAGAAACGTAAATGAGCATCTTTTTTGTACCCATAACGCTTCTTATAACAAGCATACTTGGCAGGCTTAACGCGGGGCCTGCCAGAAGCAGGGCAAGCGCCGGGCCTTTGCCCATGCCCGAACCCATCAACCCCTGCAGTATGGGTATTTCCGTGAGCGTCGCGAAATACATTAATGCTCCGGCCAGTGATGCAAATAAATTAGCCCACA
The DNA here is from genome assembly GCA_001800495.1 of Elusimicrobia bacterium RIFOXYB2_FULL_48_7. Taxonomy (GTDB): domain Bacteria; phylum Elusimicrobiota; class Endomicrobiia; order CG1-02-37-114; family XYA2-FULL-39-19; genus OXYB2-FULL-48-7. The sequence continues at coordinate 9,018 of MGVM01000027.1, read as the reverse complement.
GTGAATTACCGCCAACAAGCATAGAAACATACCTGTTTGGGATTAACCCATTGTCCAGGCCGGGACGCCCCATCAGGAAACCAGCTGTAAGAACTCCAACAAAAAGTAAAGGCAGTATTTGTTTTGAAAATCCCCATGTGGAATCCACCCATATTTTCAGTTCGTCTTTATTGAACCAATATTTAAGCATAAGGAAGAGAGTAAAAAGCAGAGCAATGGTTAAAAACCAGTGTATTTTATATACGGCATTCCAGAATCCTACCGGTATTGCGGGTTTGCCCCATGTCGCGAAAATAAGTATTAGAACCATTGTTAAAAAATACAGGGTTGTTTTCCATAAAGGGCGGGTTTCTTCCGTCCCCGCGGAAAACATTGCTTCGTCAACTGACTTTTCTGCGTCCTCTTTCCTATATATATAAGCCATTATCAGGCCTATAACAACTGAAAAAACAACTGCTCCTACTGCCCTTGCCACACCCATCTCAAAACCAAGCACCCTGGCGGTAAGTATTATCGCAAGGATATTTATTGCTGGGCCTGAATACAGGAACGCTGTGGCCGGGCCTATGCCCGCCCCTCTTTTGTAAATACCCGCAAATAAAGGCAGGATAGTGCATGAACAAACAGCCAGAATCGCCCCTGAAACCGACGCGACGCTGTAGGACAATACCTTGTTTGCCTTCGGCCCGAAATACTTCATTACTGATGCCTGCGATACGAATACTGATATCGCGCCTGCAATAAAAAACGCTGGAACCAGGCATAAAAGAACGTGCTGGCGGGCGTAATCCTGGAGCATATTGAATGCTTCAAGTATGGCCGATTGTATCCTGAAATGGCTGAAAGGGATAAAGTAAGCCAGAAGGAATACCGCAAGTATCAAAAGTAACTTTGTTTTTTCTTTCACTTAATACTCCCGTAATTTACTATTTTACACCGGCCTGCCGGTGTTTATTCTGAAAATACCGATGGCACCTTGTAGCCGCTTAATTTAAGCGTATTAAGAAGCACATCCCGTTTTTCATTGTAGTTCCCGCTGAATAGTTCGGAACAAACCAGGACGCTTCTTTCTTCCGCGGCGAGCTTGACCGCGAAAGCCATGCAGGTCAGCTCCCCGCATTTTTTGCAGTTTGTCGCAGGAAGGAGTTTATAGACATCAAGCGCCGTAAGCTTTTTCCTTCTTTCATAACTGGGCTTAATGGAGTCCCTTTTTTCATAGGTTTCGTTTATTATGTCTTTAAGCCAATTAAGCAAGTCATTCGCGTCTTTCAAGTCAATTGCCTTGCCCGCGGATATCTGCGTTGCCTGTATCCCGATCATCCTGTCTTCCTTCTTCAGCGAGATATTGTGCCCTTCATGGCTGTAGATTGCCCCTTCAATCACTGTATTAAGGTAAGGCATGATTTCCGAAATATCCCTGTCTAGCTCAGCGGTGAACCGTATCCTGTTAGGCATCGCGATGCAGGGCAGAACCTGGATTATTCTTATCTTATTTAGAAATGCCATTTTTCAGTATCCCTATTACGCATTTATTATCTTCCCTTAAAGACAGGCGTTTTTTGAGTCTTCCCATGTCATCCCTGAAGTCATTCCCGGGGATTGAATCAACGGCTTTTATTATGTCTTTAATAAACCTGTTCCCCGAATCGTCTAACGCGTAAAAAATGAACTTCCCCACCCGCTTTTCATTTACCAAGCCGGTAACCTTGAGGTCCTTCATGTGCCGGGAGATATTGTAATGGGCCAGCTGGAGCGCGTCCATTATCTCGCATATGCAAAGGGCCTTGCCCGCCTTTAACAGAACATACAAAATCCTTAAACGTGTTTTATCCGACAATGCCTTGAATATCCTTTCGTACTGCATCTTTAGAAAACCTCCCGCTCATTTGTTCATGTGCGCTTATGTGCATATGATACCAAGTATTGCTACGGTTTGTCAAGCTCTTATCCAAACCTGTAAGCACCTTGCTCTTACTCAAATCTGTCGACGATTTGAGTTTCGTACCATACTCAAAAAAAAGATGCCACCCATAAGGGCGGCATCTTAAATGAAATCAACTTTTTAAAAAAACAGCTTATTTCGCTTTTCCCAGGATCCTGAATACTTTTGTCGCGCAATCCGGGCATTCGCCCTTCATTGCCTTCATGCCGTTCTTCATCTCAACTTCTTTGCCGTTCTTGATCTCTACTTCTTTTTTGCATTTCATGCATCTGCCTTTTGCCATTTTAATTTACCTCCGTTATTAGTTTTTACAATGACGCTTTATTCTATTAAAACAAAATTTAAAAAGCAAGGCTGAACACCCTTATTTTTTATTGTAAAACAGTTCAGCCATGCTTTCTTCCAGCTTGCCGCCTATTTTCCTTCCCATTTTATCGGCTATCTTGTTCCTGAAATCCTCATCTTTAAGCCTTTCCTGAAGGGCTTTCATGAGTACCTGCGTGGCGGCAGTGCTGAAGCCGAACTTCAAAGAATGGATATTTCCTATCACCGGCAGGTCAAAACTCACGTCATTGCTTTTAAAGAACCCTGTCACAACCTCGGTTTCGATGCCGAATAGCTTTTTTTCGCTTGTAATTATGTCCAGCTTATCCAGGGTCACTATATTGCTGGCCGTAACCCAGTCGTCGGCGCAATGAAACGTGGAGCGTATATCTATTGTCCCGCTGTTCACAATTGTTTCCTGCTTGCTGTTTAACAGGGAATAAAAAGAAGAAGCCTGGACACCCTCAATTTCAAGAGTTCCCTTGAAGTTCATTTTAGTTGAGCAATCCCCGAAAGTGAAATTTGTCTTTATCAGGCTATTTTCCTGCGATTCAAATTTTCCCTCCAGCTCCATCACAACAGGCAGCTTGCCGGAAGAAAACGGGTTCTTTATGTTAAAACTGACTTTTTCCACCAGATAATACGTGTTTTTTTCAATCAGGGCCAGCACCAGCGTGCCATTTTTCACCTGGAAGTTGTTTATCTGTATTTCCGGGAAGAAACCTCCGGAGCCGGATGTTTTGGCGGCTGGCCCGGCCGGGATTATGGCCCTGTCAGACAAATCCACGTGTATCTTGGGCGAAACCAACACGATGTTTTTAACGACAATATTTTTCCTTAATAACTGCACGAGGTCCAAGTAAATGCTCATTTTGTCTGCGGCAACCGAGACGTTCTTTGATATTACCGGCAAATCAAGCAGGCCCGGGTTGTCCAGGCGGATTTCCCCTGTTACCATGGATATTTTTACGTTGCTTGCCATGACTTTCTTGTTCAACATTCTGGGGAGGTCGTTATTGACGAAACTCAGCGCCATTTTCTCGCCGTAATGGCTTACCATAAAATAAAAACCGGCCAGCACCAAAACCATGCACGCGGAAAAAACAGCAAGATACTTCAGCAATTTCTTAAACATACAGGCCTACTCTCCTGTCAAGGAATAAATGGTTTCTTTTTGAGATATTCTTATTCAGCGCGGCTTTTGGGTCAATAGCGATTATTTTTATCGTTTGCTCCGCCTTGCCGGCGCTCCCGAGCAATTCGCCGCGGTTGCCTATGACCTGGCTTCCCCCCGTGAAACACAGGGATTTTCCTCCGCGTTTTTCCTTGCCTGTCCTGTTGGCGGTGACAGCGAACACCCCGTTTTCAATGCACCTGGTAACCATTGCCTTCTGGCAGTAGGGCATTACAAGGTTGGCGCAATGACAAACCACCTGCGCGCCTTTCAGGCTCAATGTTCTCATTGCCTCAGGGAAAATCCAGTCAAAACAAATCATCATGCCGATCTTCACGCCCTTCACCTGGAAAACCCGGAACGGCAGGTTCCCGGGCTTAAAAAAGATCTTTTCATCATTGAATAAGTGGGCTTTTCTGTACTTGCCCAGGTATCCTTTGGGGCCTACAAGGACAGCAGAATTATAACATTTTGCCCCTCCGGCTTTTTCAGCAAGCCCGCAGGCAATATACATGTTCCTATTTTTGGCGATATTTATAAGCCCCTGGGTAAACGGGCCGCCGGGGATATTTTCCGATAATTCAGAAACCTCTTTTTTTGATTTGAACATGTACCCTGAATTGCTCAGTTCAGGAAGCACGAGGAGGTCCGCCCTGATATTTTGCGACATTTTTTCAATTTTATTCAAGTTTGCCGCGCTGTTTCCAAATACCGGCTTGAACTGCAGAAATCCTACGTTCATTGTGCGATTACCCCTGAGCTGAGCTCTATCCTAATTGTTTTTATTTCGTACGGCTTTACGCGTATTTCAATTCTATCCCCTTCAACAGTCAGTTTGTTCCTGTATAACAGGCCTTCAAGCAAATCAGTGTCATAAGCGGACTTAACAGGAAACTTCACCGCAAGCTTGGCGATCACGTTTTTACCGAGGGTTTCATAAAATCTTACAATCATTGCTTTACCGTCTTCCGCCTTTTTTACCGCCGTGATGATCAGCCCGCCGGCCGGCTCGATGGATACAAATGACCCCTTGTTTTCCGGCATGCTATTGTCCTTCCTGCCTGTTTCCGGAATAAAGGCGGACAAAAGCGGGTTGTTCAGTTCGTAAGCCCGTTGTATCGTCCTGGATGCTTTTAAACCGCCCG
>MGVM01000027.1:2501-4393 GCA_001800495.1 Elusimicrobia bacterium RIFOXYB2_FULL_48_7 | reverse complement strand
CCGCCCATTTTATCGCAGGCACTTCTTCGCCGTTTAGCGGCCGTTCAATATAGCCGAAAGGTATTTCATAGCTTGCTTTCTTCGCTTTCAGCGCCAGCGGGAAAACAACTTTAAGCATAGGCACTCCGGCTGTTTCGCTGCCGCGTTCCTCCCAGTTTACCGAGCAGGGAAAATCGATCCTGTCGAGGCCGCTGTAAAGCGCGATCCTCTGGACAAAAACCGACCTGTTGTATTTCTTGGTTATTTCCAGCACGATTCTGGCCTGTGACTGTTCAGCCACCCGGATTTTTTTAACAAGCGTTACATCATCTGTTTTGGATATTTCGCCGATATTCCAGGCGGACATATCGTGCGGCTTTTCATGCAGCACCTGCAGGTGGTTTGCCTGCCTGCCCCGCTCTATTACTTCCCTGCCGTTCTTTTTGTCAAAAATGCCGGCTATATTGCCTGTTTTTTTGTCAATTGAAATCCTGTAAAAACCGTTTTCGATCAACAAGCCGTTATCCGACACGGCCAGGCCGCTTTTTTCTCCCGCAGAGTTCTTGTTTTCCCTGATGTAAAACACCTTGTATCCGAGCGAAGGGACCCCCTTCGCGATAAACCCCAGTATTTTCCCATTACCGGCGCCTGCGCCAGGGCTGATTGACGAAGGATATTTATTGCCTTCACCGTCAAAAACACCCGGTTCCTCCGGCAGGTTATTCGCGCGGCTTAAATTCACCTGGGTGTAATCATTCCTTTCCCAGCCCTGGGTATTGAACACCATTACCGGGATACCCTGCCGGGAAATCGGAATTTTTGAAGCTATTGTTTTCAGCGCGTTCTCGCGGATAGCGCCGGAATTTTTTATTATACCGCCGCACTTTTCCCTGCTAAGCTTGTATGAGCCTGCCGCGCAGGTGCCGCCCATTGTGTCGTGGTGGTAATTCCAGCAGATATCCTCCCAGATGCCGCGCAAGCTTGAAACAGGGTATTCAAAACCAAATAACGAGGCCGCGCTTGCCGTTTTCTCAGCGTCCACCGCGGCGGACTCGGATTCGCGAATGAGTTTTTTGACATCGCCGTGGGTCGTATAACAGCCGCGGAAAACAAAGTTTATTTCGCTGTCAACCGCGGGCAGTTTCGCGCCGGACTCTTCGACCCTGCCGAAATACTTTTCGGCCGTGGAAAACTCCGCCCGGGGCAGGCGGGGCGTTTTTTTGATATATTTTATTTTTTCAATGTTTTCCCTTGTAGGGCCGCCGCCGTGGTTGCCAACGCCGTAAACGCTCATCGCTTCATTCAAGCCGTATTTTTGTTTCAGCTGGGCGCAGGCTTCCAGGCCCTTTATTCTCACGTCCGCGCAATACCCGCCTGCCGGCACGGCGCCGCCGTTATAGGCCAGGACCCTTGAACCGTCCGGCCCCTGCCACCAGAAAACAGCTTCATCGCCGCACCTGGCGAAATAATAATATTTTATCCCGCTTTTCCTCAATACCTGCGGCATTGAATAAGCGTGGCCGAACGTGTCCGGCTCCCAGCCGACACTGCAGAGCTTCCCGAAATTTTCCTGGTAATAGAGCTGGCCGTAAAGGTATTCCCTGGCCCTGCCTTCCGAGTCTGCCATGTTTGTGTCGCCCTCGGACCAGCTGCCGCCGACCAGTTCCCACCTGCCGGCCTTGACGTATTTCTTTATTTCCTCGAACATTGCCGGGTACTTTTCCTGGACAGCCTTGTACAGCGCGGCGCTGCCCTGGCTGAAACAGAAATCAGGGTACTCTTCCATGAATTTTAGCGCCTGGGCGAATGTATCTCTCGCATATTCATTGACTGTTTTTTCCCACGGCCAGAGCCACTGGAAATCAATATGCGCGTGGCCGGCGAAATACTGAGCATATTTTTTAGAAACAGGT
>MGVM01000027.1:2240-2437 GCA_001800495.1 Elusimicrobia bacterium RIFOXYB2_FULL_48_7 | reverse complement strand
GGCCAATGGCATTTTTATCAATTAAAGAATCCGCCTTTTCAACAATACCTGCAAGCGCCGGGCCTCCAGGGGCCTGTTTTAACAGCGCCTTGAGGGCGCAGATTTCATCATTCCAGTCATTGCGCAGCAGCACGGCCCTGTGGCCCAGAAGCACTTTGTCATAAAGCTGTTTTCTTTTCAGCGTTTTCAGGTCATTT
>MGVM01000027.1:0-2133 GCA_001800495.1 Elusimicrobia bacterium RIFOXYB2_FULL_48_7 | reverse complement strand
TGGATTATCGCTTTCCTGCGCCAGGTCAAGCCGCGAGATTGTTTCACCGCGCAATTTATCCAGGGGTATTTTCCTGTGGAGCCATTTTTCATAAGGGCCCGTGAAAACCGAATCAGGCCTGGCGCTGGCGCCGCTTGTGTCCCTTAACCCGCTGTCCTTCAGGGTTTTTTGCGAAGCCAAAACAAAATCCACCCCGGGCCTCGTACCGTGATTTCCTTTTGAAACCAGCATGTCATACTCGAGAAAATCGCCTTTTTTTACCAGGTAGTCGCCCCTGTAAATTACGTGATAGACAAAGAAATTCCCCGCACCCCTGCTTATGCACTCTGATAGAAAACAGAGGGCTTTATCCGGCGGCTGCTTTTCAAGGCGGTCAAAAAACTGGCGTTTTATGCCGGCTTCGATTTTATCCGTGTTACGGGCTTCAGCGGTTTCTTTTGTAACAGGAACAATAAAAACATTTTCCCCGTAGCCATTTTTGAAATCAAGCACGGGTTCAGGCAGATTGCCTTTTTTATATATCGTTAAACCTGGCCCGTCAGTATTTGTAATCCTGATACCGGCAAAGAATGCCATATGGGAGCCGAATTTATCGCCTTCCTGCGCCAGGTCAACTTTTGTTATGACCCTGCCCTGGGCCGGTCCCAGCGGAATTTTGCGGTGCAACCAGTTTCCTATGGACTTGGGAACTTCAGAATATGGATGGGAGTAGGCGCCCCTGGTATCTTTTATACCCAGATCCCGCAAGTATTGCCCGTCAGAAAACCCAAGGTCTATACCAGCCCTGCAATCCGGGCTGCCTTCGGGGATCATGATATCATATTCCAGGAAATCGCCTTTTTTAACGGTGTAATCCGGCGTGCTGATTACGTAATATGCGAAATAATTTTCTCCGTATTTTTTTATGCATTCAGACCAAAAACACAATGCCTCGCTGTTTTTTTTCAGGTACAGGGTTCTTTCACCGGCCTGTTTCACCCCTCCTGGAGTTATGCCCCGGATATAAGCGCTTAATGCCAGGAAAGCAGCCAGGCAGGCTAAAAGCGCGGAAAGTATTATTTTTCTGAAAGATATGCGTTTATTCATTTACTGGTTTTTTTGAACACCTTGTCAAATGTGCTTTTCCAGGTTGTCCGTGTAATCATGTACCTGGGCAGGTCAAAAATGGTGTTGTCGTTTTTCAGCGGGAACCTGCAAATGCCCCCGTCTATGGTGAACGCGGCCTTATAACCGTTTTTTTTCAGGGCTTCTACTGTCTCGCCCGACTTCAGGCCGAACGGGTATGAAAACACCTCTATTTTCCTGCCGGTTTTTTCTTCCAGCATTTTTTTTGAATTGATTATCTCGTACATGAACCTCTGCTCGCTCAGGTCGAACAGTTTTTTGTCTATTTTTTCATGGAAAAAACCATGCGAAGCCACGCTGCAGCCGGCATCGGAGAGTTCTTTCAGCTGTTCCCAGGTCAGCGCATATTTTTTTACTCCTATGATTGCGGGATATATTGCCAGCAGGGGTTTTATATCCAGGGGTTTCAGGATATCGTTGTACACCCTGTAAACGCTTTCGCTGCCGTCGTCTATGGTAAGAAGGATGTTTTTATCTCCGGAAATACTGCCACCGAGAAAATCAGAGATGCTTATGAAATTGAACCCGTTGTTTTTCAGTGTTTCAATTTGTTCCCTGAATTCCGCCATGGAAAAATCGGTGGGGTACTTGCCGCTGCCCAGGAAAGTATGGTAGCACAAAACGGTAACCTTCGCGCTTTTTCCCTGAGTATCCGGCTTGTCCTGGCTGAATCCTGGGAGAATGATGGATCCTACGAAAAACATTAAAACAGCCAGTTTTTTAAGCTTTATTATCATTTTTCACACTATTATCAAAACCGAAGACTGGCCGCCGTAATCATCGCCTATCGACAGCGGGTTTGACGGGTCCTTTACCCAGGCCCCATCCACTATAAACTTGTATTCATATTCGCCCGGGGGCAGCTCATAGCTTACTTCCCACACGCCGGCTTCACATTTTTGCATTTTAACCTTTTCCCATCCTGTGAATTCACCGGCAATGGCAACCTGGGCCGCGTTTTCATCCCTGTAAATAAACGCTCTTTTCCTGGAAATATGCTGGCCTCTG
>MGVM01000026.1:3210-4991 GCA_001800495.1 Elusimicrobia bacterium RIFOXYB2_FULL_48_7 | reverse complement strand
CACCACACCGCCAAGCGCTCCGGCCGTTGTGAGGGATGGCACTGGCACAGACATAAGTGACACAAATTCATTGACGGCGCTTTCTGCGAATTGGGACTTTTCAGCGGATGCCGAGTCGGGGGTGGCAAAATACTGGTACGCGATAGGAACGTCTTTAGGGGGCACTGACACCTTAGGCTGGACCGACAACGGCACAGCCACAGCCGTAACAAAAACAGCCCTTACATTAACAACCGGCACAACATACTATTTCAGCGTAAGAGCAGAAAATGGGACAGGGCTGCAAAGCGCAGCCTCTAACTCAAACGGACAGAAAGCAACAGAAAATATTATTGTTCCGCCGCAGCCGGGCACCGCCGCAAAACCTTATCCTAACCCATATAATTTTTCCAACAGCGGCACGATGAAATTTAGTATTGACGGGCCGGCAGCCGGAGAAGTAAGCATTTATTCCTCGAGCGGCCGATTAGTGAAAAAATTAACCGGAACCAATACCATCGAATGGGACGGGAAAAACGAATCCGGCGAAAGAGTCAAACCCGGAATATATTTGTATTACACAGCTGATAGCAGCAACAGAAAAACCGGAAAGCTACTGATAAAATAAGTGAAAACCTGGGGGTAAATATGTTAAAGGGCAGGAGATTTATTTTTAATGCGGGTCTGGCAGTCATTTTCCTTGTGTATTCACAAGCTCTATTGGAAAGCGCGTACCTTGAGCCCTGGGTATCGAACACCCAGGCCGGTGATGTGGCCAAAAGCACCTCGGTAGAGATCACTTCCGGGTTTTACCAGTATACCGTTAATCAGGGCGGTTATATGGACGGTGACAATTGCAGGACACCTTACCCCTGGATGACCACTTCTGCCTCTATTATCTGGCAGACCTGGGAATCCAACCGGCAGGTAAAAATGGAGAATACCGGAACAAATGACCTAGTTAACCCCTGGCTTTCGAACGGCCGCAACAGTTTCAGGAATGCGCAGGAAATAGTGGATGCGGCTCTTCTTCCGGGCATGACTGCCAGGGAGAAAGTACTTGCCCTATGGTATCAGAATGTTTTATACCGTTATCATAAGGTTGAAGCTGCCGGCAGCGGAAATGATGACCCGGTCAGGCTTTATAATTGCTATGGGCATAATACCTGCGCAAGTAATGCCCAAGTACTGGCGGCTCTTTGGTTACAAGCCGGTATAACCCCCTGCCATCCATCACATTTTGTGGGCCATACTGTTTCTGAAACTTTTTTTGACGGGCGTTATAATTTTCTGGATGGAGACATGCAGTCAGTCATGTATCTTCGTGATAATCATACAATCGCTAATGAGTACGAGCTTACGCGTGACAGGGACTTAGCCAGGCGTTCACACCAGTGGGGGCTCCTCTACCCTGACAACCGCCTTGACCAGGACGAAGCTTACATGAGCCAGTTTGTCTATGACGGGCCGCCGGCACTCACTATAGGCGCTCTCAGCACAAAAACAATGAACATGACCCTGAGGCCCAATGAAGCGATTACCTGGAGATGGGGGGTTCTTACAACAGGCACGAGTAAAGAGGCGTATAAATATCGCGGCGTATCAACCAGCGTACCGCCTAGAAATTTCGCAATCTGTAATGGTTTATGGGAATATAGGCCTGATTTCACAAATGACAGTTTATGGCGCTGCGGAACCTATATAGCTCCGTCCTCCACGGGAGCAGTAAATATTGTGAATACCGGAGGTGTACTTACGGCAACCCCCGGCCAAACCGGGACTATTATCTGGAAAATAAGCAG
>MGVM01000026.1:2984-3195 GCA_001800495.1 Elusimicrobia bacterium RIFOXYB2_FULL_48_7 | reverse complement strand
CGGCGGTTCTATTACAACGGTGAATGCGGGAGCCGTGTTTAAATTATCATTTGAAAATTTTACCTGGACACCGCCTTCTGCCTGGACAACAATTACAGGGACAAACCTTGATTCCTTTTTCCCTGTACAGGGAGCCACTGTGGCCCGATATGAATATTTTCTTAAATGCGAATTAACCGGCAGCGCTTCACTGTCGTCTCTTACAATAACC
>MGVM01000026.1:1898-2884 GCA_001800495.1 Elusimicrobia bacterium RIFOXYB2_FULL_48_7 | reverse complement strand
TTACTCATGAATGGGTGGAAAGATCGGTTAACAGGCCGCCGAACGCCCCTCCGTCACCGGTATATCCGGCTGACGGCGGTGAAAGTGACGGCACTAACATAGTGTTCAGCTGGGCCGCCCCGACAGACCCTGACGGCGACACAATTGCCGATTATCATTTCCAGCTTTCTGAACGGCCTGACATGAAATGGCCGTTGTCGTTCAATTTCAACAAAATAATTTGCTACACAAATGATGCCGGCCAAGCGCGATATACAGTACCTTACACGGGATTATTAACGCCTGACAGAACCTATTACTGGCGCGTGAAGGCAAAGGATAAAATAAATGTCAAAACTGCCAATACCGCAAGCGCCTGGAGCGCCTGGAGCAATACTTGGAGTTTTACAGCGCGCGGGCCTGCAGTTCCTGTAAACGTGGTTATGGATACTACCACGACCGGCGGCCTTACCGGCATACTCAAATGGGCACCTGACACAATAGGCAGGGCGCCGGTGAAATACAGGATTTACGGAAGCAACGAACAGGGGTTCATGGTAAGCGATAGTACTTATACAGCCTACCTTGGGATTGAAACAAGAATAACCAATCCGATTCCTTCAAATTTTGTCTGCGAGTCAACAAGTACGGAATTAACTGTCGCAGGCCCGGGCATTACGCTTCCAAACACAAACAAGGCGTTTTACCGCGTGGTTGCAGTGGATGCAAATGACAAGCGCAGCGGGCCTTCTGATTTTGTTTGCGCGCCAAGGCCCTTTATTTATAGTGTACCCGTAACAACAGGTACAGTTGGCCAGCCGTACCAGTACCAGGCATTTACAATCCGTTCTGACGGCGATTTGAGGGCTTATACAGATAGTTACACGGAAAAATACTGGCTGTATGAAACCCGCAATTTTGCTATTGTGCAAGGGCCTTCCTGGTTGAGCATTAATCAGTATACAGGGAACCTTACAGGCACGGCAGGGACAAGCGGGCTGGTAACT
>MGVM01000026.1:0-1884 GCA_001800495.1 Elusimicrobia bacterium RIFOXYB2_FULL_48_7 | reverse complement strand
ACTGAAACGATAGGCCCTGTTACCCAGCAGTTTTATATAAACACGGGTGCAGCTGATACAACTGCGCCTTCTGACATTACGCAGGTGAATGACGGAACCGGTTCAGATACCGGTTCGACTACTTCGAGTACGCAGCTCTCGGCAAATTGGACGGCTAGCACAGATGGCGAGTCAGGTATATCAGGGTACAAATATGCCATAGGTACTTCGGCTGGTGCCTCGGATGTGACAGCCTGGACGACTCTCGGAAATGTTTTAACAGTGACAAAAACAGGCCTGACACTTACAGCTGGCACAACCTATTATTTCACGGTAAAAGCGGTGAACGGTGCCAGCATAGAAAGCCTGAATGTAACAAATTCAAATGGGCAGTTTGTAGCGTTAGGCGGGGCAGATACAACTCATCCTGTGATCTCTGCGGTTTCATCCGGTAATATAAGCATGACCGGAGCACGGATAACCTGGGCCACGGATGAGCCTGCCACCAGCCAGGTGGAATACGGCCTGACAACAAGTTATGGTGCCTCTACTACGGCAGACTCTGCACTGGTAACCAGCCACAGCGTCGATATTACCGGGCTGGCAGCAAATACGTTATATCATTACAGGGTACTAAGCGTTGACGCTTCGGCAAATCCTGCAACAGGAACGGATAATACCTTTACAACCACGAATACTGCCGCTCCGGCAATAAGCGCGGTCAGGGCTACTATTATTACAAGCGGAGTAAGGATAGCATGGGCGACGGATTTACCGTCGACCAGCCAGGTGGAATACGGGCTTACAACAAGCTACGGGACATCCAATACGGCAAACTCCTCACTGGTAACCAGCCACAGCATGGATTTAACCGGGTTAGCCGCTGGTACCTACCATTACAGGGTTAAAAGTACAGCTTCAAGTGTTGAAAGCGTAAGCGCTGATGGCATGTTTACTATTTCCGGCACACTTCCTGCAACAGAAATGAAAGCCTATCCGAACCCGTGCCATCTGGCAAACGGTAAGCTGATAAAATTTGCTCTTGCTGATTCAAGCGGCGGAGACGTGAACATCTATACAGCAAGCGGAAGATTTGTAAGAAAACTGCAATCAGGAACCGGTGCCAGCGAAATCAATTGGGACGGGCTTAACGAAGCAGGGGAAAGAGTAACACCGGGAATATACCTGTACCAATTGACTAACAGCAGCGGGAATAAATCTACCGGAAGGCTGCTATTGAAGTAACAGTCAAATGAAAAAATATCTTATGAAGAAAACAAACCTGTTCTGCGTTTTATTTTCGGCTTTACTGTTCACTATTTTCTTATTCCTGGTTCCCGCTGTTAATGCTGCAAACACGAACTTTACGGTTTACTGCAGTTCGTCCCTGGGAGCCATAAGCCCTTATGTGTATGGGCATAACACCTCGGGCATCTATTATTCCACGCCCATGTATAACGCGTCTGTAAGAAACCTGCTCAGGGATTCAGGAATAACCATGCTGCGTTTTCCTCCCGGCACAAAAGGCAACCAGTATGATTTCAAATATAACAATTACAAGGGCAGATACTCCGATACCGGGACCCCCTGGAGGACAGACTGCACTTCTATCGAAGACGAACTCAGGTTCTGCAATGACCTGGGTATGAAAGCCCTTGTTGAAGTGAACACAGCGTTCCAGGGGCCCAATGGCAATGGCTGGGGTGAAAGCACGTCCACAAACTATCATGCTGACGATTTTAATAGTTATACAGGCTGTGAAACTTCTACTGATACACCTCAAAGCCGCGCACAATACGCAGCTGATATGGTAACGCACGTACAGCAATTGTGCAATACCTACAATTGGGAATACCCCAGGTATTATGAAGTCGGCAATGAATGGAGATGGAACGGGCTTCATAG
>MGVM01000025.1:22568-33948 GCA_001800495.1 Elusimicrobia bacterium RIFOXYB2_FULL_48_7 | reverse complement strand
CAGGTTGTATTTCGCGTCCCTGGCCTGTTTTGCGCTGGCCCTGCTTTCAAAACCCATAGCCATCACGCTTCCCGTGATGCTGCTGGCCCTTGATTATTTTTTCCTTGCCGGGGGCGTGAGAAAATTCCGTTACAGGCAGTATTATCACCTGTTGTTCTGGGTCACCGCGGCGGCATACCTGGCGGCCAGGTATTACTATTTCGGCGGTATAGGGGACGTGGGCATTGAGGATACGGAAAAAATCACCCGCTGGCGCTACTTCCTGCCGCAGTTTTACTCGGTGGTGGCTTACATAAAAATGATCATCATCCCATCCGGGCTCTGCATCGACCATTTGAACCGGTGGGTGCCGGGATTTTTAGAGCCCCGGACATTAATATCCTGTTTCCTGCTTCTTTCGATCTTTGCCGGCACGTACTTTGTTTACAGGAAAAAAACGCCCGCTTCAAAAATAATAGTTTTCGCCGTTTTATGGTATTTTATCGTGCTGGTTCCCACCTCCAGCATATTCCCGCTCCTGGACACCCTGGTTGACAGGAGAGCGTACTTTTCGGGATTCGGGCCCTATATGCTGATGGCGCTGGCGTATTCCAGGCTGTTTGAATACGGCAATAAATTTAAAAATACCTGGAAGTGGGTTTTCATCAGCATTGCCGGCACCCACCTGGTTCTGCTGGGTATTACCACCATAAAAAGAAACCAGCTGTACCAAAACCCTGTCTTGATGTGGCAGGATGTGCTGGAAAAATATCCGAAGGCATTCAGGGCGCACATGGCGCTTGAAGTATTGTACAGAAACCGGCAGGAGTACGCGAAAGCGCTTGAAGAAAACGACATCATGCTGAAGATCAAGCCCGATTATGAAAAAGCGCACATTGAAAAGGGGATCATTTATTACCAGCTGGGCAGGTTAAACGAAGCGGTTGAAGAATTGAACCGCGCGCTGAAAATCAACCCGAATTCAAGCGAGGCCTATAACAATTACGGCATGGTCTTCTTTGCCAGGAAAGAGTTCGACAGGGCCCAGAAGGCCTATTCAAGGGCAATTGAACTGAACCCTAACCTTGCGGAAGCGTATTATAACCTGGGCATAATTTACAAGGACAGGAAGGAATATTCAAAGGCGGAAAACAGCTTCAAGTCGGCAGTGAAAATCAATCCCGCTTACTACAAGGCGCTCAACGACCTCGCCATGGTTTATTATTTGTCCGGCAGGGTTGAAGAGTCGGTTAAACTCTACGAAAAAATACTGATAATGAACCCGGGTTACACTCAGGCCCGCAGGATCCTGGAAGCCATTTACGATAATTACCCGGAGTTGAGAAAATAAATGATAAAACTTTTTCTGAAGAACAGGCCATGGCACCTTTGGAACCGGGAGTTCATCATCCTGGTATTCTGCCTGCTTGTTTCCCTTGTTACCGTGGCTTCAAACAGGTACCACTGGAGCAGGTGGGATTTCGGCGACGCCCAGACCATGCTTACCCTGCGTCACTGGCATGAAGGCGGTTGGCTGCAGAATTACCTGCTGTTTATCCCGCAGGGTTACGCGAAAGTCATCCGTATCCTTGACGAGCCCGCGCTAAGGCACCACGCCCACGGGATTTCCCCGAACAGCTCTCCGAACGTCGGCCCGCGGCTGTGGTACACACACTTTCCGTCGGGTTATCTTGTTCCCTACGCGTTTCTTTACGAGCTCGGGCTGAAAAGTATTTTTTTCATGCGCGCGTTCTCTATCTTCCTGTCGCTGGCGGCGCTTGTGTTCATGTATATAACGGTCTCAAGGCTCTCAAGCCCGGCGGCGGCGTTTTTCAGCGTGTTCTTTTACGCTGTCTCCTTCGCTTTCCTGGGTTTCGCGGACAGTTTGTCGACCCAGCCGGCGGATGATTTCCTTAGGTTCTTTTTCATGATGGCGGTTGTGCTGGCAATGGGAGCCCAGCAGGAAGAACGCAGAAAACTCTGGATGGTGCTGGCCTGGTGCGCTGAATTTTTGTTATCATTGTCTTCCTTTGATTCCGTGTTTTTCGTTTACCTGTGGCTGATCGGGGCAGGCGTGTTATTGCGCGGAAATTTTGGCTGGAAAACATATTTAGTATTCGCCCTGGCACCCGTCGCGGCACACTCCCTGCAATTCCTGCAGAATGCCTGGTACCTCGGATTCCATGACGCCGCCAGGGATATTATGGACGCATTCCTCATGAAAAGCAACCCGGGGACATTCTTGCGGTTCCTGGCCGTCAGGGCCAGCAACCAGGTTATGCTGTTTGAAAAACTCTACAAATCCGTTTATCTGGTTTTATTCATGGCGGCTCTTTACCCGGCAGGCGTTAAATTATTGAAAAGCACCGGAGACAAAGGCCTTCCTTCCATAAAACTGCTCTCCGCGCTCCTGTTATGCGGGCTTGGTTTCGGGCTGATATTGCCGCACGCCTTGCGCATGGAGTACGAGGTGAGGCAGATAGCGCCTTTTGTTTGTGTCCTGGCTGGCGGGCTTGTGCTTCTGCTCTTAAAAGAAATTAAAGAGCCGGCGCCCTCCGGGAAGACAGGGATGGTTTTCGCGTTATTCTCTTTTCTGGCTCTTTCCGTGTTCACGTATTACCTGTCAGCCGAAAGCGCAAGGTTTTTCCGCAGCACGGCGAAATTTGAAAAACACCCGGATGTCGCCCTGGCAGAAGGCCTCGGTTCCATCCGGACAAAATACGAACCGGTATTTTTTGACACGGGAGGATTTTCGGTATTCTGGAACCCTGCTTACATGCCGGGATATCCCCAGGTTCACCCAATCCTTGAATTTTACGCCGGCAGCGCGCCAATCCTGTGCTTCAACGAACCCCGCGGGCTTGTCTCCGACCTGCTGTACATGAAGAAGAACGGCAAGCATGAATTCTCACCGGTGCTGGTCACGGGAAACACCGGTTATCTTAAATATATCCTTTCAACGCTGAATAAAAGCGGCAGAATAAAACCCGGGCCCGCGAAAACAGAACTTATCGCGGGAAAATATGTCCTGGATTTGACCGATTACTTTAAATAAGAGCATGGACAAACAAAAAGTCAGGCAGCACTTTTCTTCCATCGCGAATGTTTACGACAAGTTCGCTTCCCCCCAGAAAAAATGGGGCGACAGGCTCATTTCGTCCATCGACGGCGGCGACAGCAGCACCGTGCGTGCCGTGCTGGATATAGGCATGGGCACCGGCTCCATGGCGCTTGAACTGTCAAAAATATTCAGGAACGCGAAAATTTACGGCTGCGATTTTTCCGCCTCGATGATCGAATGCGCGAAAAATAAGATAAAAAAGGACTCGCGAAACGCGGCGAGAAAATTCGTGTTCGCCGAATCGGATTTTGAGAACATGCCCTACAAGGACGATTTCTTCGAGGTCGCTTTCTCGAACATGTCCCTGCAATGGTCGTCAAACCTGAAAACCGCCCTGAAAGAGGCGTTGAGAGTCGTCAAAAAAGGCGGGAATTTCTATTTCACCATACCCGGCAGGCGCACCCTGCGCGAGATCAAAAAACTTTTCGAGGACAACAGCATAAAATGGGACGCCACGCATAATTTCACCGATAAAAAAAGTTTGACGGCGCTCCTGGAAGAGGCCGGGCTTGAAAAACACTCAATTGATATATCTGAGGAACAGCTTTCGTTCAGGGATTTCCTTACTTTCATCAACTGGCTCAAGCTCACCGGCGCCAATACCGGCGTTGACACGGGAATGAGCGGCCTTTCCGCAGGAAAAAAACTTATTGAGCTCAACAGGAAAAATACCTCGAAATTCAGAGTGACATTTGAAATACTTTTTGTCAGGGCGGTGAAATGAAAACAACCTTCAACATCGGAAATAAGGCCACTGTTTTGATCATCAGGTTTATCATCTCTATCCTTCTGGTCATATTCATGTTATACAGCACGATCAACAGCGTTTCAACGCTTTTAAAACCCGTAATAATGTTAATCGGCGCGCATTTTATTTCCCAGGTCATTGTCCTGCTGTTAAATGAAAAATTCCTCCTGAAACCCTATATCCAGATGACAATATTCGTGTTTGATGTCGCTGTTTTATCGGCAGCGATATATTTAACGCAGGGTTTCAACCAGGATCTTTACCTGATTTACTTCCTGACCATATTCATGGCAAGCATTGCCAGGAGCACGATGCAGGCCCTGCTGGCCTCGTTCATTTCAACTGTTTTTTACCTGGGCGTAACCTATTTTATAACCGGCACACCGGAAAAAATAGAGCCGATCGTGCTGCTAAGGGTGCCATTTTTGTTCCTGACCGGGCTTTCAAGCCATTATTTCGCGGCCAAGCTCGGCCGCAAGCACGAGGAACTTGAAAACCTGGAACAATCCGGGAAAGCGTTTGAAAGCAGGATGCTGGCGCTCCTGGATTCCGTTTCCGACGGGATAATCATAACCGACAGCGATTTCAACGTTATCAGGATGAACCCGGAAGCGGAAAAGGCCTTTAAAACAAAAAATGAGAACGCCCACGGCAGGAATGTAGCGGAAATAACCCACGGGTACACGCCGAGCGTGCCTTGGAAGGAATTACAAAACAGGAAAACGCAGGCGGTCCGCTTCGACCTGAAAAGGGTGAACACAGACCCGGCTTTCCTGTCTGTGTTGCTCAGCAAGACCCCGGAACCCAAAAGAAAAAGCCTGATTCCCCAGATAATGATAATAAAGAACGCGGCTGGCAGCGGCGGCAATGACGGGTATATCAAAAACTTCCTCCTGTCCGTCACCAGGAGCTTAAGCAAGCCCGCCACTGCCATTGCAAAATATACTGAATTCATCAGCAATGACGCGGATATCCTGAACAAAATTGACGAAAACAGCAGGTCGCTGCTGCTTTCCATCCGGGAAAAAGCTTTAATGCTGTCGCATATCAGCGATAAGCTCTTTAAATTCAGCTTGATTGAATCGGGCGCTTTAAACATCAAGCGCGAAGATATAACTTTAATGCAGTTGATAAACGACGCTTTGCAGTCAGTGAAAAATATTCCGGACTGCGGCCTGCAGGGCGTTAAAATCAGGGTTGACGATTCCCTGAATGCAGTCCCGCATCTGAATATCGACAGGGTTTCCATTACTGAAGCCCTGTCAAACATTATAGAAAACGCGGTAAAATACAATAATAAACAGGAAAAGGAAATATGGATCCGCGGCAATAACGAAAATATCGCCGGCACCAACCAGATAGAAATAGAGGTTTCTGACAATGGCAGCGGTATTCCGGCTGAAATACAAACCCAAATATTCAATGAGCCGGTAACTTTCAGGAAAGATGACAGGATCCAGAATCCCGGGACAGGCGTCGGCCTGGTCATTTGCAGGAAACTGGTTGAATTGAACGGCGGCAAAATCAGGTTTGAAAGCACTCCCGGAGAAGGCACTAAATTCATCATAACCCTGCCCCTGTCCCTGTCAATGGGTAAATATATATGAACAATGGGATTTTTGTCATTGGAACTGATACTGGCGTCGGCAAAACGGTGATTTCCGCGGCGATTGCCTGCGGTTTAAAAGCCGGGCGTATCAACATCGGAGTTATGAAGCCGGTGCAATCCGGCGGCCACGCGGGCGGGGATGCACAGTTTTTAATGAAAGCCGCCGGGGTCAGCGATTCCTTTGATTTGGCCTGTCCCTACTCTTTTAAACCTCCCGTTGCCCCTGCCCTGGCGGCAAAACTTGAAAAACAGCCCATCTCAATTGATAAAATCAAGGAATCTTTCAAAGTTTTGAGCCAAAGGCACGATTTTATGGTTGTTGAAGGCGCCGGCGGGTTCCATGTCCCTATTAAAGACAAATATTTAGTAAGCGATCTCGCAACAGAGCTCGGCCTGCCTGTCGTTATTGTTTCCCGTTTGGGTTTGGGAACCATAAACCATACTCTGCTTACCATTGAGGCCTGCAGACAAAAAGGAATTGAAGTGCTTGGTATAGTTTTCAACCAAACCGAAAACAAACCCCTGTCGGTAACCGAGAAAACCAACCCGGGTACAATTTCAAAACTTTCCGGCATCCCGGTTCTGGGAGTAGTTCCATATAATCCGTCATTGCGAGCGATAAAAGGGAGCGAAGCAATCTCAGTTTTAAGGAAAATCGCAAAAAAAATAAACTTAAAACCCCTCATCCCTGCCTTCTCCCGCAAGGGGCGAAGGAGCCAGGAACAAAACCAAAAACTCAAAACCTGGGACAAAAAATATGTCTGGCACCCGTTCACACAGATGAAGGATTATGAAAAGGAAAAACCGATCATAATTGAAGAAGGAAAAGGTTCATATATAAAAGACACTGACGGCAAATGGTATATTGACGGGATTTCTTCGCTCTGGGTTAACGTTCACGGCCACAGGAAAAAAGAACTGGACGATGCTATCAGGAACCAGCTGAACAAAATCGCCCATTCCACCCTGCTCGGACTTGGAAATGCACCATCGGTTGAACTTGCCAAAAAGCTTGTTGAGATAGCGCCAAAGGGCCTCTCAAAAGTATTTTACTCCGATTCCGGATCAACAGCCGTGGAAATAGCGCTGAAAATCGCGTTCCAGTACCAGCAGCAAACCGGAAATACCAGAAAAACAAAATTCGTTTCATTTGTTAACGCCTATCATGGCGACACCATCGGATCCGTTAGCGTTGGCGGGATGGATCTGTTCCATAAAATCTACAAACCGATGCTTTTTAATACTATCAAGGCCAGCGCCCCCTATTGCTACCGCTGCCACTTGGGCCTGAAACATCCCGCCTGCAAACTTAAATGCCTTGCCGGGCTTGAAAACATCCTTAAAAAGCAAAACAGGGAAATCGCGGCGCTTATAATAGAGCCGCTTATACAGGGCGCGGCAGGAATGCTCACCCAGCCCAAGGGGTATATAAGGAAGGTGCGCGAACTCTGCACAAAATACGGCATGCTGATGATCGCCGATGAAGTGGCGACGGGTTTCGGCCGCACAGGTACAATGTTCGCCTGCCAGCATGAAAATGTAACGCCGGATATCATGTGCGTGGCAAAATCCATTACTGGCGGCTACCTCCCCCTTGCCGCCACGCTCACAACACAACAAATCTACAACGGCTTCCTGGCCGATTACTCCCGGCAGAAAACATTTTTCCACGGGCATACTTACACGGGAAACCCGCTTGCCTGCGCGGTTGCTATCGCCAACCTGGAGCTTTATGAAAAAGAAAAACTTATCCCGAAATTACAGGGTAAAATCGCGTTTTTGAGAAATGAATTGCAGCGGTTCCACGAGCTTGAACACGTGGGCGATATCCGCCAACAGGGCATGATGGTGGGTATTGAACTGGTTAAAAACAAAAAAACAAAGCTGGACTACGCATACTCTGAAAAAATCGGCATCCGCGTTATTAAGGAAGCCAGGAAACACGGGGTGATCCTGCGGCCCCTGGGCCCGGTGATCGTGCTTATGCCTCCCTTAAGCATTTCAATTAATGAGCTAAAAACCATTCTTGATGGTGCCTATAAATCAATTCAAACAACATGTTGAAATATTAATAAATTAATAAGCATTTTTTTGTTAAACTGATAAACTGACTCCGTCCCCTATCACCTTTGAAAGTTCCTTCTGTAATTTCTTTATCACCTTCGGTGAAAGTATCACCCTTGAAACCAGGGTTTTTTTCTCTCCGGTTGACTTGAAACAATCAATATAAAATTCTTCCCTGTTGTGCCCCACCGCGAAAGAATCCGCGAACTTCGCCGCCGGTATGGTTTCCTGGTCAATACCCGTGAGCTTCAGGCTGGCCGGGGCTTCGGGTTCCCGGTGTTTTTTTGAGAGGACTGTTATTTGCTTGGTCTGTTTGTCCAGCTGGGTGTAAATACGGCGGCCGTGCTTGTACTTTTTGAATTTTTCCATGGAGGGGTCATTTCATCACTATTCTGTCAACCGTTATTTCGCGCGGAGAAGGGCTTTTCTTCCCGGGCGTCTTCACTTTCAGCTTTACCGCGGTACCGGGCTTCCCGCGGATCTTGTCTATGGATTCCTGCAGGTTTTTCCCGTACATGTTTACTTCATCTATCTCCATTATGATATCGTTTATTTTCAGCCCCTGCCTGTCAGCCGGGCCGTTCGGCGTGATGTCCAGGGCGTAGGGATAGCCGTCCTTGATGTTCAGGAACACTCCTATGCCGCCTATGTTTTCCTCGAAATATTCCGGTGAAACCTTCGCCAGCCGCAGGATCACCCAGTAGGGGCGGGTGTCGCCGGCGCCGCTTGCGAGTTTTGTCCTGTCCAGGATCTTGATCTCGTTGTATTCCATTACAAAATCGTTGGTGAAGCGCATCACGTTTTCCTGCATGGGAAGGCTGAGCACCGCGTCATAGTATATCTTGAACTTGAAATCCGTGACTTTCGAATACCCGGCGCGCAGTTTAAGTTCCATGTCCTTGGCTTTCAGGACAAAATTATTTTCCAGAAATTCCTGGAGCGTGAACGTACCGCCTGCCACGTATTTCATCTGGAGGCCGGAATTCCTGCGGGTAAGCTTGTCCAGGTTTTCAAGCGCCGTGTATTTGCCGGGCGCGGTTTTTGACTCGACAATGTCTATCTTCATGACAAGCGTGTAATTTTCGGCGCGGGCAACAGCCAGCGAAAACACCTGTGCCGCAATACAGAACAATATTTTTGTTTTCATGTTAAAATCCTCCGGCGTCTTCTTCTTCCTTCACTTCCGGCAGGTAATCGCTTGTCGTGGGGGACAGCAGGGCGGTTTTCGGCTCGGTGCCGCTTAAATACGCCTCGTTGTAGACCTTTTTGGAATAAGGCGTCGCCAGGTAACCGGTGTTGGGATCAATGTTCACGAACGTCACGCCGGTAGAAGGGACCTGGAAGTCAATGTCCGGTTCCCCCTTGAGAGCGCGCTTGATGAACTGCGTCCAGATGGGGCAGGAAAGCGCACCGCCGGAATTTCTGTCCCCCAGCGACCTTTTGTCGTCGTAACCCACCCACACCCCGCAGGTCAGCTGGGGCGTATAGCCGATGAACCAGGCGTCTGAAAAATTATTTGTCGTGCCGGTTTTCCCCGCCGCGGGCCTCTTGATGAAGTAATTCGCGTATATGCCGGTGCCTTCCTTGATGACGCCTTTAAGCAGGTTGGTAATTATGTAGGCGGTCTGCTCGGAAAGCACGTCCTGTTCCTCTGTAAAATTTTCCTTGATCACCCTGCCCTTAGTGTCCTCTATGCGGATTATGGCGTAGGGCTTTGTCAATATCCCCCGGTTGGCGAAAGCGTTATAAGCCCTCACCATTTCTATCATGGTGACGTCGCTTGAGCCCAAAGCGAGCGACAGCGTGTTTGTAAGCGGGCTTTCTATGCCCAGCCTGTGGGCATATTCAACGACCGTCGTGGGGCCGATTTCCTCTATCGTGCGTATGGCGCACATGTTCATTGAAAGTTCCAGCGCTTTGCGCAACAAGACCCTGCCGTGGTACTCTCTTTTATAATTTTCAGGCACCCATACTTTCAGGGGGTCTTTCAGCCATGCCGGCGGAAGCGTCTGCAGATAGCTTGTGCTGTTGGCCTTGAGCCGCCAGTCCCTGCCGTCGTTGACGTAAACCAGGGGGTTATCCTCAAGGATAGTCGTGGCGGTATACCCTTTTTCAAGCGCGGCCGTGTAAATGATCGGCTTGAAGGCGCTGCCCGGCTGCCTGTACGCCTGATAAGTCCTGTTGAACTGCGACTTGCGGAAGTCCCTCCCGCCGACCATCGCGCGGATCTGCCCGGTTTTAGGGTCCAGCGCGAGCAGCGCAACCTGGGCCTGCGGCAGATCGGTGGATTTTTTTATTTCAAAGCGCTTTTTGTCAAAACCCGCCATGAATTCGTTGATTACGATTTCCGCCGTCGTCTGCATCTGCAAATCAAGTGTTGAATAAATCTTCCAGCCTGCGTTATAAAGCACTTCCGGCCCGTATTCCTGCTCCACCTGCAGGCGGACGTACTCCACAAAATACGGCGCCTGCGACGACAGCCTGGGGCCGCCCGCCTTCACGACAAGCAGCGGATCCCTCAGCGCCGCATTTTTTTCCACCGGCGTTATGTATTTGTACTTTTCCATCTGGTCCAGCACCACTTCCTTCCTGTTTATATTCCTTTCCGGGTGGTTGAACAATGAATAATAGCTGGGATACCTGATAATGCCGGCCAGCGCCGCGCTTTCCGAAAGGGTAAGCTCCCAGGCGTGCTTCTGGAAATAAAGCATTGCCGCCTGCTCAACCCCGTAGGCGCCGTGGCCCAGGTAAACCTGGTTCAGGTACATTTCCAGTATTTCCTGCTTGGAATAATTCCTTTCCAGCTGGACGGCAAGGATGACTTCCTTGAGTTTTCTGGTGATGGTGCGCTCCTGCGTCAGGAACGCGGTCTTGGCAAGCTGCTGGGTTATGGTGGAGCCGCCCGCGGATATGCGCCGGTGCAGAAAATTCTGGTATGCGGCGCGGATAATGCCGTAAAAGGAAATCCCGTAGTGGTTGAAAAACCTGTGGTCTTCAATGGAAAGCACGGCGTTCTGCAGGTCCATGCGCATCTTGTAAAGAGGGACCCAGGTGCGCCGCTCGGTATAATATTCGGTTACAAGCTGGCCGTTGATGTCATAGAGTTTCGTGGAAAGCGTAGGGCGGTATTCGCGGAGGGTTTCAAGAGAAGGAAGCTCGAACAGTATTGCGTGGAAATATATTCCGGTAAGCGCCGCTACAAAAAGCGCGTAAAGGAAAACCTTGTTTCTTCCAAGGAATGCCTTGAATTTGTCCATGTTTTACGGTATATTCGATTATCGGATCTCTTCCCGGAGATTTTTCAGCTCGTCCCGCATTTCGGAGGGCAGTTTATCGCCGAACTGGCCGAAGAATTCTTCCACGCCGGTAAGTTCGGCTTCCCAGGCCTTTTTATCCACTTCAAAGAGTTTCTCAAGGTTTTTGCGCGGAATGTCAAGCCCTTGCAGGTTTAAGGCGCCGGGCTCAGGCACGTTGCCGGCTGGTGTTTTTACCGCGCCTGCCATGCCGGAAGCGCCGGCTCTTTCGATGATCCATTTCAGCACGCGGATGTTGTCGCCGAAACCCGGCCATATGAATTTGCCTTCGTCATCAACCCGGAACCAGTTAACCGCGAATATTTTCGGGGCCTTTCCGGGCGCCATTTTTTTGCCGATGTTGAGCCAGTGCCTGAAATAGTCGGCCATGTTGTACCCGCAGAAAGGAAGCATCGCCATCGGGTCCCTTCTCAGGGCTCCGACCTGGTGCGCGGCGGCCGCGGTTGTTTCAGAACCCATCCTCGCGCCCATGAAAACGCCATGCTGCCAGCTGAATGATTCCGCCACCAGCGGCATCAGGTGGGTCCTGCGCCCGCCGAAAATCA
>MGVM01000025.1:14864-22559 GCA_001800495.1 Elusimicrobia bacterium RIFOXYB2_FULL_48_7 | reverse complement strand
TCGGGTGCGCGGCTTTTGTCCCGGAGGACGAATCCCACTTTTTCCCCTGCCAGTCAAGCATATTCTGAGGGACCGGCCCGTCGAGCCCTTCCCACCAGGGTTCATTGTTGTCCGTATCAAGCCCCGTGTTGGTGTAGAGCGTCGGGTAGAATTTATTCGCTTTCAAGGTGTGTATCATGTTCGGGTTGGTTTTCATGGATGTGCCCGGAGCAACGCCGAAAAACCCTGCCTCCGGATTGATTGCCCACAACCTGCCGTCGGGCCCCACGTTCATCCAGGCGATATCGTCGCCGAGGGTCCATATTTTATAACCGGGGAGAGCCGGTTCAAGCATCGCCAGGTTTGTTTTCCCGCAGGCCGATGGAAGCGCGGCGGTGATGTAGGTAACATTGCCTTTCGGGTCCTCAATGCCCATTATTACCATGTGCTCGGCAAGCCAGCCCTCTTTCAGGCCCAGCCAGGAAGCGATGCGCAGGGAAAAACATTTCTTGCCCAACAGCGCGTTGCCGCCGTAACCCGAGCCGATGCTCCAGACCAGGTGCTCATCAGGGAAATGCATAATAAAGCGCTTATCGGGGCTGAAATCACCGACCGAATGAATTCCTTTTACGAAATTATCAGTATTACCTATTTTTTCAACGATTTTTTTGCTCATGCGGGTCATTATGCGCATGCTGACAGCAACATAGGAAACATCTGTGAGCTGGACACACGCCTTGGCGTACGGCGACTCCGGGTGGCCCATCATGTAGGGCAAAACGTACATCGTGCGGCCTTTCATGCAGCCGTCTGAGAGCTGCCTCATCTTCGCCTTGGCTTCATCGGGGTGCATCCAGTTATTATTGGGGCCGGCGGTTTCCTTGTCCGGGTGACATATGAAAGTAAGGTGCTCGGTGCGGGCAACATCCGTGTGGTGGCTCTGATGATAGTAGCAGTCCGGGTAGGTTTTTTCGTTCAAGTCCCGAAAAATAAAATGGTCTTCAATCTTTTCTGTTGTCTTTCCGGTTTCAACGATCCGGCGCGCTTCCTCCTCGGAACCGTCACACCAGTAAACCCGGTCAGGTTTAAATAGTTTTGCCTGCTCTTCCACCCATTTTTCAAGTAATGTCGCCATTTTTCCTTGTGAATACCCATTGCCACTTGCCAGGAAAAGTAATGGGTACTATTCCCCTTGTCTGTTATATTTGATTGTTAACGTTGAAAAGTCCAAATGACAGGCATTATTTCCAGATGCGCTTTTTTACTTTGACTTCAACTTCTTCCGACGCATAAACTTCTTCAATGAGTTCGTCCGGCTTGAACCACAGTTTTATTTCCCTCTCGGCGTCTTCCTCGTTTGCCGAGCAGTGAATCACGTTTTCAAAAATGCCCTTGGTTGTCACCCTGCCGTACTGCCCCCTGATTGAGGTCTGATCGGCTTCTTCAGGGTTGGTGGCTCCGGCCATTTTCCTTATCTTGTCTATCGCGCCTTCCCCGGCATAAACGATAGCTATCACTCTTTCGTATTCTTTCGCGTAAATCTTGCCCATCATGTAATCGGCTACCGCGTTGAAGAACGGTTTGTCCTTGAGGTGGGCGTAATGCTCCTCTGCAAGCTCCCTGGTCACTTTCACGACTTTGGCGCCGACAATCCTGAGTTTTGTTTCCGAAAGGCGCGTTAAAATGTTTCCTGTCAGGGATTTTACAAGCCCGTCCGGCTTTATCAGCACAAGGCTCTGGTTGTTTTTTCTTGTCATGGTTATTTTCTCCGATTGAGTTGGACGAAATACCAAAATTCTTTCCGTTTAATTTTGGTATTTTTTTCCGTCCGTATAGTATAACAAATCGCGAGAGTTATTGTCAATTCATTCAATCCAATTGTACCGCTTGCAGGAATAGAATTGATGTTGAGACTCAAGGTGAGCCAAAGCACAACCTTGAACCGGGATGCCACGGGAGGAAAAAAGGTTAAAAAAGGCTGTTTTAAACGGGATTGGTTATCTAAATTTATTGCCGAACTTATAGGTTAAAGAAACGCGGTGTGAATATCCTAAATCTTCCGAATTCATGGTTAAAGCATAATCAAAATCAAATGCAGAACCTTCTTCTTTTTCTGACATTAACCCTTCTTCCCATATAGCTTCTTTTTCAAGGCTGCTCTTTGTACCGATACCGACACATATACCTTCGGTCTGGGATATTTTATTTAACTGGTTGTGGCCAAATCTCATGACAAAGGAACTGTTATAGGCATATTCGACGCCTGCGCATATTTTTAAAGCGCTGTCAGAAGACTGGATTGCATCCATCGCGATAAGAAGCCTGCTGGACGGAGCATAAGCAAGCCCGAGTTTTGTGATATTAGGAAGTGAGTTCGGCACATCGGCAATGGTTACCGGGGAACCTATATTCATGACAGCCAGGCCCGCCGACAGCTTCCGTTCGCCTAGATACGTCCTATAAAGGCCTGAAAAATCTGTTCCAACACTGCTTCCTGAATAATTTCCGTATTTCTGGGAAATACTTTTTGCCGCAATACCGACGCCCATATTTTTACCTATTTTTTTGCTGTAAACCAGCGAAATAACCGCGTTGTTGACTGAATTCAATGTTGGTAATAACGCACCCGTATCATCCCTTGATTCTATATCACTCATACCCAGGTAAGTAATGCCCAGGCCGTATACATTACTGCCTGCCGGATAGGCAACGTTCAGCGAGGTGTTGGTAATATTTTCGAACAAGAGCACGTGTGACGCGGATATTTGCGGAGACTTTACCTGGAAAAGCCCGCTCGGGTTCGTATAAATGGCATTTGAATCGTCAGAAACCGCGGTAAACGCATTTCCCATGCCCGCAGGCCTGGCGCCTGGAATTATTTTAAGAAAAACAGCAGTGCCTGTACCGTTTCCGGCGGCGAAACAGGGCGCGGTTACAAGTAGATAAAGCAGGAAATTTAAAATAATATTTTTCATATAATTAGCGCTTAATGACTATTTGCTTCTTGGTTGTCACATACTTTGCTGCCTGCGGCATTTCAGCGATTAATTTAATAATGTACACACCGGTTCCTACCGAATCACCATTCTGGTTCCTGGAGTCCCAGACATATACCTTGTTTGCGCCTACTGTCGTATCCAGGCCCTTTTCCTCTCTTACCAGTTCCCCGGCAATGTTGTAAACCCGCAAGGTGACCTTATCCGCGTTATTAAGAAGGCTGTAGTTGATCCTTACTATTCCGTTGGTGCTTGGGTTGGGGTAGGAATAAGACTGGGTTTTGAATACCTGTTCCGGGTCCTGAACATTGATGGTGAAGATGGTATTACTATCGGTATAATTATTCGCATTATCATAAATCCTGACGGATATGGAATACGCGCCGTTTTGTATCGACCCCGTGATGGTGAATGTCAGGGTATTACTACCGCTCGTGGAAATTGTTCCGGCGGCGGCGCTGCCGTCAGGGTTGGTAAGCGTTATGGTGGAAGAAGAGAAATTCAGGCCGGAAATCGTGTCGGAAGCGGTTATTACAACCTGGGAAAAAGATGTCGTAAGCACAGCCCCGGCCGAAGGGGTGACCGAATTAATTGAAGGCGAAGAGGTGTCTATCGTGTTCAGTGACAGGAATGTCACCGTGAAAGACGAATTCAGGGTCAGGAGGTCTGTCTGGTCCTGGGCGCTTATGATTCTCTGGCCTGCCGTAGGGCAATAAAGGGTAGCAGCGGCAACAGAACCCAGGTTACCGGTATAGTTCGTTGTTAAAACCAGAAGGTCCCCGGGCACATTCGGCAGAATGCTTACAACTACTAATTTATTTGAAACCGGGTTGCCGTACTTGTCCAGCAGCGTAACGTTGACGGGAACGGTGCTGCCGATCAATGCGATGGGTGTTGATATGGAAATCGTCGAATTGCCCGGGTCCACTGCTCCCGGCATAAAATTGACCGAAGCGCTTGAAACAATTGTTATGTTGTCGGTAATATCCGTGGCCGTAACCGTCTTCCTCTCGGCTTTCGTCGACCAGAATGACGCAAATGCCTGCCCGCTTGAATTCGTTGTACCATCGGGCTGCGTAATGTAATTGTCACTTCCTGAAACAAAAATCGTCACATCCTTGCTCGCGATGGGATTGCCATCGAGGTCTTTAAGCGTGACGGTAACGTTGACTGGGACCAGGGATGAGCCGACAACACTGTCCAAAACAATTATTGAAAGGTTCGAGACCAGGGCGCTTACATTCGTTGTTATCCACCAATTCTGGCTGGCTGATTGTAATGCGGTACAGGCTATAGAAATGCTGGGGTTGCCCCTTTGTTCATCGCGGTATTTGAAAGTCGCTTCACCTGACACCATTGTAACACTGGTTATTGTCACATTCGCGGTCGAGCTTACAAAAGCATAATTCGTAGAAGTACTCATTAAGCCAATCTGTATGTTAGCGTCGATATCCTTGTTCCCAGCAGAATCCTGGGCCTGGATTGTGACTGCCTGGGAAGTAGCTCCTGCCCTTAATTCCTGTTCCAGGCTGATAAATACTAACCTCGACGCTATAATGTTGTCTACCTGGAATGAACCTGTAGTGGAACCTGCCCCGGTTCCATCCTCATCGGTAGGGATAATCCTGATTTTAGTTGAAGCATCCTTGTTGGGCAGGTCAATAGCTGAATCCCACACAAAAACATGCTGTGTGCCGGGCGTTGTCGATGACGGCAGGTCGTCTACCGGTTCAGAACCAACACCCATTGTCGCGGTTTTCCAGGTGCTTGTAACGGGATCATTATATTCAACCGTTATATCGCAGTAATTATAAGGAGCGGACTTATTGTCATCATCTATAAGATTGAATGTTATTGGCACTATGCCCGATTGCTTGGTTGACGGGGTGACGATGGTGATTCTGGGCGGCGTTCCTCTTATGGTAAAAGTGCTCAAGGTTGTGCCGATGCCGGTTGCTTCATTAGTGCTTGTCACGTTGTTGAAAACACTGTAAAGACTGTATGAGTAAGTGGAAATAGTCATGCTGTTCTGATTGGAAGCGAAAAACCTGAAAGGAATGATACCATCCCCGGCATAAGCAACAGAAGATATTATGGAATAATAAATCTCTCCGTCGGAATAAATTCCGTCATTGCCTGCCCCGGGTTTTAGTTTCATGCCGATTCTTTCAGAAATATCATAAGTACCGTTGTCATTAAAATCAATCCAAACCTGTACTGTGGTAGGAGCATTACCGTTAGCCGCTAATCCGCGGTCAATGTATTTCACCTGAAATTCTCTTGCAGTCGACTGTTCCGCATTACCCGGCACTGCGCCGACATTTGAAAAACCGGATAAACCACTCCAAACTAAATTCGGGTCCCAGTATACCGCGGCATTGCCTATGCTCAGTTTGTCAGGTAAAAACGGCCTGGTGTAATCCCTGAAATATAAGATTGAACCGTCCGCCCTTACGTTATATATGCCTGAAACTGAGGAAGTCTCGATATAAACCGAGTCAAGGTAATGGTCGGTTACGTTCAGGGCCGAAATATAGGTTGAATACGTGGTCCCCGGAAGAATATTTTCAATACGGATATTCTCTGTGTTTGCTGAGGGTTTAGAGACCAGTAATAATCCTTTTCCGTCCATGTAAGAGAAATTCGTATATTTTATTTTATTTATTGTTCCACCTAGAGTCAAACTGTAATAAAAACCTGTGTCCGGTATATCTTCGGCCAGTTTCCTTGTTACAATAGTAGGCGCGGTTGAAAGGCCGATAAACTCCGCTGTTCCACCGGAGTTATTAACGAAGCTGGCGCCTATATAGTTGGGATCCGAAAAATCGCAGAGGCCAAGTTCTTTCTGGGTATTCTGGTCATTTGAATCGGCAAGGGTCACAAAAACGTACTGTTCCCCAGGAGAAACAGGGGAGTAGTTGTGGGTAATCCTGAACCTTACCTCGCCGTTATCGCTTACATAGTCGGAGTCCGGCTTGGCCATGCCGGTTCCTTCTGAGCCGCCCCTTGTCTGGGTTCCTGATACTGAACCCCAGACTGTCCACCTGTTTAAGGAAGACTCAAAGGTTACCAGCCAAAGCTCGGTTCTTGTTGTTGAGCTTGTAGTTATGGAAGTTATATCATTTGAACCCGAGGGAGGCATTCCCGCGCCGTCGGCGCCGCCATCATCGTACCTGAGCATCGGGGTATCAAAGTCATTAACGGTTTCATTCCAGCCATGCGACTTGCCGCTGAATAATTTATCGGCATAATCGAATTTCAGCATATCCGAAGTGTGCCAGGAATGCGCGGTTTGAGGCATGGCAAACTGGCCCCAGACCCGCGTAAGCCCGTTTGTGCCGTTATGCTTCTGGCTTATGACCCAGGAATCTGCTTTCGTGAATTCCTGTTTTTCCGGGGTATTCGTGAAAGTGACCGTGCTCCTGAAAAGGCAGTTCTTCAGCCAGAGCTGGGATATATACCCGCCGCTTTCTTCGCCCTCGATATAGATGTCTCCGGCGGTATTATTCTGGAATAATTCGTTCGCGCAAAGAGTGTCAATCGAGGAATGGGTGGTAAAACCCGCCCTGGCGTTTTCCGAGCTTATATTCGCTATAAACATGTTCCCATTCGCGTTATAGCGTATTCTCAGCCCTCCATCAAGATTTTTGGAACACTTGTTGCCCACGATATAATTAAAATTCGACCCGTATTCCATGGCAATCCCGTGGACCGGGTTCACGTAGCAACTGTTCGCGGCGACTATATTCTTGTTGGAATTAAAAAGGTATATGCCTTCCTGCCCGCTTCCTGCCCGCTGGTCATGGACCAGATTGCTGTAAATCAGGTTTTTGTTGGAATCCTGCAGGTAAACTCCTATAATTTTATTGCCGTAAACATCGTTGGTTTGAATCGTGTTCTCATTTGACCCGTTTGTAAGATGTACTCCGTAGCCAACGTTCCCGCCTGCATTATTGTAAACCTTGCAATTCCTGATTTCGCTTTTGGTTGTTGAATAAAACCAGATGCCGTTATAGGCATTTCCCCTGATTATACAGGAAGATATGCCCTGGTCATACCATTGCCTGTTGAGCCTGGTACACCCGGAAAGGTATATGCCGGTATCTGCTGAAGAGGAAATATCGCAGTTGTAAATAAAGAACTTCTGGTCCGCCGCGCCGTCAATTCCAAAAAAACATATTCCATATTTATCCAGTGTGCGCCATTTACCAAAACGGG
Organism: Elusimicrobia bacterium RIFOXYB2_FULL_48_7; assembly: GCA_001800495.1. Classification (GTDB taxonomy): domain Bacteria; phylum Elusimicrobiota; class Endomicrobiia; order CG1-02-37-114; family XYA2-FULL-39-19; genus OXYB2-FULL-48-7. Next base: position 15,366 of record MGVM01000025.1, on the reverse strand, counting down.
TGATTGACGCATTCTCAAAATCAGTATAGCCGGAACAACTTATGTATGAATCGTTGTAAATACCCGTGAGGCTGATATTCCTTCTCATACTCTCTGGATCAGGCTTCTGGTTCCCGCTCGGGTTCGCGCCTATTATGCGAATCGTCCCGTTGTTCATAATGGAGCCAGGCGAAAGATTACCGCTGAGCGAAAGCGCCATGGTGCTGGACAACACGGAACACCGGGCATCAAAAACACCGTCAACATTTGTAGTTAATTTTGAGAATGAGATATTTGCCAGGGAAGTGCTTGCTGACGCATTTATCTTCAAATAAAGGTCGTTTATCGTCCCGACGGTAATTTGTCCGGCGCTTAGATTAAATACAGTATCAGCTGCGTTGATTTCTATGTCAAAAGAATTACTGTAATCAACCGAATTGGCAAGAGATATATCACGGCAGTTTAGATTTATAACTGATTTTGAATTGGCGGTAATACGGAAAAGCGCGGATTTATCAGGACT
>MGVM01000025.1:4075-14751 GCA_001800495.1 Elusimicrobia bacterium RIFOXYB2_FULL_48_7 | reverse complement strand
CCGGCCCATGTGTAAGTTGAATTCCAAACGCCTGTGATTGTTGTGGTAGAATTTGAGATTTGGACCGAAAAGGAGGCCAAGGGAAAGGTAATGCTGGCTGTAAGAATCGTAAAAACAAAAGTTAATATTTTCTTCATTCTATGACAATATTTTACAATAACGGTATTAATTTGTCAATGCCAAGCTGTAACATTCAATTCCACACATTAGACAAAAAGTTTTGAATTTTATATAATTGTTTTTAACAATTACAATTATGAAAACAAAAAAAATAGTGGTTGTAAGTGATTCGCACGGGAATACCCAGGCATTGGCTAAGCTTGGCAAACAATTCGCGGCAAAGGCAGACTTGTTCATACATTTAGGGGACGATTCGCTGGATGCAAAAGCCCTGCCCGGCAGCAAAGAGCAGGTAATCGCAGTCCCCGGGGTATTTGAAAACTCTTATAACTCTCCGAAAGCCCGGAAGAGGGTGCTCTGTGAATATTGCGGAGTTAAATTCCTTCTTACGCATACGCCCAGGAAACACGGCAACGACCTGCCCGGCGACCCTTCCCCGGAAGAACTCGCGAAAAACACAAACACGGACGTGATGCTGTACGGCCACACGCATATACCAAAAATAGACGTAAGCCCGGACGGTATTGTCCTCATCAACCCCGGGCACCTGAAAATAGGCGACGATCGCGGCAAGCCGATGAGTTATGCGGTGCTTGACCTGGCGCAAGACAAGTTTGAGGCAAAAATATATAAGTTCGAAGATGATACTTTACTGATTAAGTACCCCTAAGGCACCTTTATGGCACACATTATCCCTTTTAAGGGTATCAGGTACTCACAGAAAACGTCTCGGGCGGCGCAACGCGGGCTCGGCGGCCTTATCTGCCCGCCGTATGATGTCATTTCCGACGAGCAGAGAAAAAAATTCATATCCCTCTCAAAACACAATTTTGTCAACATAGAGCTCCCCGAAAGCAATAAAAAAGCTAAAAAAATTCTTAATTCCTGGCTGAAAAACAGGGCTTTAGAGCGCGACAGCGCGCCTTCAATCTACATCTACCGGCAGGAATTTGAAGTTAAGGGCCGCACGTTCAAACGAACCGGCATTTTCGCCGCGCTGGAGCTGGACGAGAGCAAGATCCACCGGCACGAGAAGACCATCCAGAAACATATCGACCGCAGGTTTGAACTGCTGAAGGAAGTAAAAGTAAACACCAGCCCTATTTTCTGCATTTTCCCTGACAAAACGAAAACCATAACAAAACTGATCCTAGGAACTTCACGGAAAAGCAAACCCGCCGTTTTTACGACTGCCGACAAAATAACCCACTATTTCTGGAAGCTCAGCGATGAAAAAACCATTGCCTTGCTCACGAATAAATTAAAAAAGGTTTCCCTGGTCATAGCCGACGGCCATCACCGGTGCAGGACCGGCCTGCTGTATAAGGAACTGATGTCAAAAAACGGGAAACCCGGCGAGCGCAGCGGCGCGCCCTACAACTATATTCTTGCCTTTTTGTGCGCCATAGAAGACCCGGGGCTAATCATCCTGCCCACGCACCGCGTTGTAAAGGACTATCCGGATATAAAGGAAAAGATCCGGAAGTATTTCACCCTTTCGGCATGGGACGGCAAATCCACCCCCCGCCTTGCCTGTTGCCACAACGGTGAATTCATGGTAATGAAACTGAAAACCGCCTGTGCCAAAAACAGGAACAAGCTTGAATTGTCCATTTCCGCTGTGGTTCTCCGTGACTTTGTACTGGATGAAACCGACCCCGGGGATATATTCTACACGAAAGACATAGACGAAGCCGTAAAGAAAGCGCATGAAATCCAGGGTTACGCTTTTCTGCTTGACGCCCCGGATGTGAATAATGTCTACAAACTCTCGGAACAAGGCATAATAATGCCCCAGAAAACGACCTATTTTTTCCCTAAAGTACCCGCCGGGCTGGTTATTTATGACATTAACGGCTGAAGATAGGCCTGATTGTGACAAAAATGTCACTGACTTTGTTAAAAATAACCATTGAAATTTCCGTAAATCCGATGTATATATATAGCGGGGAGACCGCTTATGTGTAAAAGAAAAGTAACCGGATTCACACTGATTGAGGTCATGGTCATGGTAACGGTCATGAGCGTCTTCTTTGTCATAATATCCGGCATATTCTATGCCCTTTCAAAAGGGACATTCCTGTCCAAGTCCAGGACCATAGCCAACAACCTGGCGCAGGAAAAAATAGAATACCTGAAAAACTATACGTACTACCGGCTTTTGGTCACGAAACAAAGCGATATAGCGTCTTATGGCTATGATAATTCCTATTATCCTCCGGAACAATTAATAGTGGGAGACATTCTTTTCACCCGTACCATTACCGTACAAAAAGTCAGCGAAACCGGGACCGGTTCAAGCAGGCACCTGGAGGTATTATCCGAATCCGACCCGGATACATCATTGAAAGAGATAAAGGTTACAGTTAGCTGGCTTGAAGGGAATGTCACCAAGAGCCTGTCTCTTTCCAACCTGCGCGAAGACCCCGACAGAAGTCCTCTTGACGGGTATATTTACGGTACCATTACTTCAACAAGCGGCACCGCTTTAAGCGGCGCGAATGTGTACGCCATGGAAAATCCCGATTATTCCGGAACCACTGACGCCGGCGGCGCTTACCAATTTGATGTTTCATCCGGCAGCTATCATGTAAAAGTGTCCAAAACCGGTTATTTTGACTCTGTATCCGGTTTATTGGCTGTGGCGCCCGGCGGTAATGCCGCTTATTCCGCCCAGCTTTCAGCCAGGTTGACGGGTTTTGTCACCGGTTACGTATGCATAAACACGGATTTAGTTATAGGCCAGGTAGTTGCCAGTACAGTATCTCCAACCGGTTTTAACCAGGAATTTATTGAACTTTTTAATCCTACAACCTTCCAGATTAAATTCGGTATTGGCGGGAACATTGCATTTTATAAACTCAAATATGCGGAAAGAACGGCCGGAATCCCGGGCCCTAATGATTTTGTCCTCCGTACAATAAAATTAAACTCATTTATATACTTGGACCCCGTTGTTCCTTCATACGGTTATCTTCTGATAGCCAACACTTCACCGGTAATTATTAACGGCATTTCAAAAGATGCTGACCTGTTAATGTACGATGATGGTCCTGATGCACCAGCTTACCCGAATCCTGTATGGGGTTTTATTGAAGAAAACGAATCCGGGGGTTTGTGCCTTACAGATAATTCTGATAACAATATTGACCGTGTTGCCTGGAAGGATAACGGCGGCATGAACCAGGCTCCGGCAATAGCTACTGAAGGAACTCCATATGATTTTACAGGAGTATTTGCTCCTGATTATTTAATAAGGCGTTCTCATTCAAAACCCCCTTTAGGCAGCTGGTTTTTAGGAGCACCGGCTACAGATACTGATAACAATGACTATGATTTTGGGTATCAAACAAAAATCACTGCCAGTTATTTTCAAAATTCATCCTCGCCTGTATCTGTTCCTATATACGGCAAACCGGCCGTAGGAGCGATTGTTTCCTGCAATGACGGCCTTTCTTCTTCAGTAATTGCCCAAGGAATAGGGTCGCCTCCAACAGGAGCATATTTTGAAATTCCGGGTATTGCTACAGGAACCTGGATCATAGCTATTTCAAGTAATAATGCTTATATGGAAGTATCGACTATATCTGTGCGGGCTGGGCAATATACGACGATACCCAATGACAATACTACTCCATCCTTCACCAGCAGCTTGTTCCGTTATGCAACGACAATTCTCTCAGACAATAACATTGAAGGAATAATTTCGGGCCGGGTAATTGACGCTTCCAATAACCCTATACCCGATGTTTTAATGGACGCAAACGGCACGCAGATCCGCACTAACAACGACGGAAGATATTCTTTAAGGGTGGCAACTAACGCCTTTGTGACGGCAAATTACAACTATGATAAAACCAACTATACCACCTACACCACGACTTATGCGGTGAACATCTTGCAAGGCCAGATTTCCAGCATAGCCGACATTACGCTGTATACCGCGGGCCAGATAGAAGGCTGGGTGACAACCAACAGGATTGATTCCCTGCCTGGTATTATTATGCTGGCTGACGGTGCCATGAACGATTATACCGCTATTTCCGGAGATGGCGGCGGCAACGCCGGGTATTTTCTGATAAGAAACGTCAGGGCCGGCAATTACACTGTTTCGCCCCAGCTTGATACATCAGAAAGCTCATCACCGACGGTAAAAACTGTCACGGTCGCCGCAGGCGCAAAGGTCTGGTCGTCCTCATTCACGGTACAGAGCGCCTCCGGAAAATTTTCGGGCAGGGTTTATGAAGGGACTAACCTTATAAAAACAGGTGTATTGCTTATCGCCACCACGGCTACGATAGGCGGCGACCCGCCAATGATCGACAGCTCCTACATGACGGGCGCGACGCTTTATTATTCGGCATTAAGCAAGGATGACGGTACCTACGAAGTATCCGTAAGGGCAAGCACAACCACGCTGTACAATATTTACGGCTGGTACACCAAGGTAACCGGCCCAGGGACAGAAACGGTTAAAAAAACCAAGGCAAACAACGGTGTTTTGCCCGGGGCGAACACAACCGTAGATTTCGGGCCTGGCACCGCCCTGGATTCCTGGTGATCACATGAAAAAGAATCGAAGCGGCCTGACATTGATAGAGTTAATGGTTGTAACAGTAATAATAGGGCTGATAATGCTCGGTGTCAATGAATTCCTGGGCAACGGCCTGCAGTTTTTCAGCTCTAACCAGGCAAAACTGGAAATACAGCGAGATGCCAGGAGAATCATAAACCAGCTCAACAGGAGCCTCAGGCAGGCAAGGGCAAGTACTGTTGTCATTGACAGGCTTAATTCCAGCCAGCCGCCATGGTCATATATTTCATTCACTACCATTGACAACAGGTCGTACCACTTTTACCAGAACGGCGTAAAGCTCTACATGTGCGACCTTAGCCGCGGGGCGACCCAGCAGATCGCCGAGAACCTGAGGCACGTGACTTTCTGCTATCCCATGCTTCCCAATGACGAGATTCTTTCCATATCGCTTTGCTTTGAAAAATATTCGCTGGGCAGGAATGTAAAATCCCTGCAATTGTCGGTGGAAAAAGTAAGGATAATGAACGACTGAGGTTAAAAAATGATTCTAAAAAGATTCAAGCCCTCTGAATCCGGCCAGGCAATCGTGATAATAATACTTATAGTAATGGTATTTCTTATCCTTATCCCCCTGAACGTTTTTTTCCTGGACCAGGAAAGCAAATTTTCGGTCATGGAAAAGCGCACGACATCCGCCTTCCACTGCGCGGAGCAGGGCGCTGACCGCGGGTACTGGAAACTGCTTGAAAAACAAGGCTACTGGGCTGCCATCCTTGCCGGAACCCAGATAGACGGCTATTGTTTTGACGTGGTATACACAAGCACTTTCGGCGGGACTTATGCCGTGAATATAACAACGACCGACGACACAAAGGAAAGAAAGATTATTTCCATCGGCAGGAGCGCTGACGGGTCGGAGATCAGGACAGTGGAAATCATACTCCGCAAAAGCCTGGTTGAAGGCGCCATCCAGGCCAAAGGCGTGACAAGCATGGGCGCTGCCGAAGTACACTGGGGGCCTGTATTGTCTACAACCCAGATAGACCCCACCAGTAAAGCTTTTCCCGTATTGAGGAGCAAGCTCGGTATAGCCGGGGCAGCGGCAACCTGTGTTCATTCAGGACATAACCTGGGCAGACCGGATACTACTCCGCCCCAAAGCAACTCAACTGCTTTTTGCACTCATGCCTGGTACCCCGCAGGCTGGTACCAGTGGCAAAATTTTGATACTGATATCACAGACCCGACTGTTGACTTGAATGCCCTGAAATTAGCAGCCCAGTCGCAGGGAAGGTATTATACCACCGCCGTTGCGGGAGACGGCAATAACATAAATGACGATCCCGCGGTAGTTGGAGGAATGGCATATGCGACATATCTTGCAACTTATTATACCCCCTCCAAAGTACGCTACTTCGACCTTTCGGGCCAGGAAGCAACTTTTTCGGGCGGCACTTTCATGGAAGGGACTATTATTGTAATTAATGGAAACCTGAATTTCTCAGGGAACCATGACGGGGATTACTACTGGCCTGTCCCGGCAGAAGCCTGGAAACAATACTGCGCGATTAACACAGCCGCCGCCGGACAATGGCCTGGTGATGCTGCCGGAATGCCTACGCCTACTTCAGCGTTCCAGGACGCCCAATACCGTTTCGCGCACCCCGGACAAAAAATCAGTTTTCACGGGATTATCTATGTCAAAAACGGGGTATTCAAAATGTCAGGAAACACCAATATACACGGCGCGGTCATAGTCGTGAACGGAAGCGTTACCACTGTTGGAAACCCCGGAATTTTTTACGACCCGGACGTTGCCAATTACGTGGGATTTGACGGCGCCATTACACGCACTTCCTGGCGGGAAATTAAAATGGCCTGGCCGTTTTAGCCGTTTGATAATGGGCGGGAAAATGCCTAAAATCATTGCTGGTTTTGTTCTTTTTATTGCGGGTTATATGCTGTTTTTCACATCCCGGGAAGTTATCAACCTGGACAAACAAATCAATACCGATATGACCCGTTTATTGGCGCACAGCAAAATTGAAATAATTAAAAACATGGATTTTTCAAAGATCAAGGAAGGTTCTTTGGAAACCCAGAGATTCATTTGTAACAGAATTTCTTTTTATTCGGTAATTAAAGTAAAAACAAAAAACAGCATAAAGAAACGTATCAATGTCGAGGTTGTCTGGCTTGAAAGTAATGAAAAGGCAGTTTCAATGGTTAGATTGACCCGCTATATAACGAAAAAGAGGAAATCATTGCAATTGAATAAGGCGGCCAGATTATGATTTTTCCTGAAGGTAATGGTTTTAGGACTTCGCACTTAATTTCCCGCAAAAAACGCGGAATTGTAAAATTAAGTATTTCGCACCTTGCTCAACCTGGCTCAGCCCTGGTGATGGTGATTATCCTGGTTTTCGCCATCATGATACTGGTGCCGCTAGGGGCCAATCTTATATACGAATCTTTCAGGGACAGCAAGCGCCAGTTGGACACGCTCGGGCAGGCCGAAAACGTAGCCCGGGCAGGACTGACAGATGCTATTGCCTGGTTTAAAAAACAGCCAAGCCAGCCGGTAAAAACAGGGGTTCCTCCTGTAAAACACGGCTGGGTTGACGGCGCTTTTGACCCGAGATTCAGTACCGATACTGTCCTTTGCGATACTTTTGATGAAAGCATCGGCATGGTAAAAGAATACGCCCTTTCCGAATCAGGGAACCGCTGGGCGCGTTATGAGGTCAAGAGGCAGACAAACCCCGCTATTTCAGCATGGAACCCGCATGCCGTTCATGACATAACTTCCCAGAGATTATATTCCGGCGAACAGAACGGCCAGGGCCTGGTCTGGTACATTGAAAGCGCCGGGTACATTTATAGAAAACTTGACCCGGGCGTTGCTTATAATGTAACGCCGAACCAGATGGTTTCAAAAGCGAAGGTTTCAACCGAGATCAAGCGTATTTCACTTAACTTGCCGGCTCAATGCGCCTGCATTGTAAACAATGGCGGCGGTTCGGCTGCGGCGGACAGAAAAATAAAAATCCAGAAAAACGGCAGGGTAATCGGAGGCAACAGTATCGGAATCGGGCGGAATAAAGGTTATGAACCGTATCTTTATACCGGAAGCACCGTGACCGGGAACCCCCGGTGGCAGGTGGTGACGGATACCCCCTCCGTAGTATATGTTTTCGGTGTTTCAACCTCGGACATTAAAGGCATGGCTGATTACGTGGTTACAGGCGTTACCCAGCTGCCCAACCCTATGCCTGATATGTCAATTATTTATATTGACGGCGACGCGGTTTTTACTTCAGCCTGCCCCCTGCGGAGCAGCGGGATCCTGTTTGTTCACGGGGATCTGACTGTTTCCGATAATTCCAACAGTTTATACAGCGGGCTGATTTACGTGACCGGGACAGCCACGGTTTACGACCCCGCTTTGTTGAGCGGGTGTTTGATCGCCTACAGCGGGCTGAATCTCGCCCGTTCCGCCAGCACGGATGTGGCCGAAATAGATTACGACGCGAGCATCTTGAGTTCGGTACGCCAGCAATTATGCCAATACAGGGAAAATAAATCAGTTTATCATGTGTTTACCGCTGTAGAATGAGCGGATAGCATAGGACATGGTGGAGGTTTTATGTTAATAAAAAATAAAAAAGAAAGCGGGTTCACTCTTATTGAGGTGATGATCGCCCTGTTGATTCTTTCCATGATGCTTGTTTCAATAATAAACATCCAGTATTTCATGTCAAAACAGGGCGTAAGGGCCAGGGAACAGACTTTTGCCACCCAGAAAGCAATCCAATTAATGGAGGAAATGCGCTCCCTTGTGTCAGGCGCGGAAAAAACCAATATTTCCGTTCTTGACGATTATGACGACGGCTCTTCCTATAACCCGGTGCTTACCACGGAACCCGGGGTGGCTGACCCGGCCGGTATTTTAAGCGACAACAAGCCCCTGGAACCTGGATGGAAATATCTGCGTCAGATCCAGGTGATTAAACTGCCCAATGAACCCTTTTCCCGCAGGGTTTACGTTCGTATTTATAAAAGCGACCCCTCTAACCCGTCGGTCCCCGGAGAAACCCTGGCTGAGACTGTCAGCGTCCTTAAGACTATTACTTCTGAATACGTCCCTACCGCGGGCCTTGATGTATTCATTTTGTGCCTGGAAAATGTGCCCGGCTGGTGGACGTCTCTTTCGCTGATGAGGCCCATGTTCGACAGCGTTATCCAGGATATCCAGACCAGGAACCCGGGACTGGAAATCCGTACCCACTGGATAACACGGCTGGCTTATGGAAGAGACAAACAATATACGCCGTATATAAACAATACTGATTACACGAACGATACCTCAATGCCCGCCGTGTATTTTTACCCGGGGTTAATGCGGAAATCCGACGGAAGTGATTTTTATTATTACGACCCGGATCAGATCCAGGGAAGGATTAACGCGCAAGGTACTGTCAGGAATTCCGGCTCCTATTCAATGGCCGATATGTATAACCACGCCATGCGTTACCCGGAAGAGGAGGCTCTTTATGATAACGCGGTTTCTAACGCCTATGCATCCGGCCAGGTGCCCCCTGAAATGAGCTACAGGATGCTATTGGAAAAAATGATTTCCGACCCGGATTCGCTCAAAAACATACTGCTTATCAACCTGCACGGCGAACTTATCCCCCTGCCGCCGATACGCAACTACTCCGACGCGGCAAAAGACCCTGAAAGCTTCCCGAATGTGCGTATTGTAACCCACCCTGAACAACTGCGATATGAAACCACCGATGAAACGCATTTCAGGGTTTATCCCTACGTCATGACGCCGAATTCTTTTTCCTCTACTTCAACGCTGGCTGTTTCAACGCTGTTTTTCCCCGACGACAATATTTCGGACTTCAATATTGCCGTTGATAAAATATCCGGAGGGACTACCGCCGATTACGCGCGCGCCGCGGTCACGGCTTCAACCTTTACTTTCCAGATTACCCATCCTTCCGGCGGCACCCTGATTACTTTTTATCAAACCCCTGTCAGGCATTCTACAAATACTTTCAGCAACAAGGGGCTTCCCGCAGCCAAAAGGCTTTATGGCCTGGAATACATTCCCTGCGCGGTACATCCTGCGGGGACTCCTGACTTCACGTATGACCTGACAAACAACAACATTAATAATCCCAAGAATACGGCACGCTGGATAGTAAAGATTTCCGCCGGCGCCCTTGCCGCCGGGAGACATGCATTTGAAACCAGGGTAGGCAGCGACCTTACAACCGGAACTTCCGGCAATAAACCCGCGAACCTTTCCAGGAGCTATGTGTGGATAGGCGCGGAACCTCCTTTCACGGAAAAATACCAGTTCATGGGTGACGCCAGGCATATGCCCTATAAAGACTGCAAGAGAAACGATTATTATAACTGGTATTTCAGGGACATAGCTTCAGGGGATTACCAGGGCTTTACAAAGGCGGAGGACGGATGGAATGACACTGCTGACTGGGGCGGAGATGATATCGATGTTGACGTTCCAAGATATTTCCAGATGCTCCGTTCAGCACTGCTGAATACAAATGCTGTATGGTCCACCATGAACGGAGTAAGCTTTTTCTATTACGGGATAGGCGGCGAATTCGGCGGTGATGTGGACCCTTTTCCCAGCGGCATACCTTTCAGGATGCTTCCCTGGAGCACCTCGGGTGACACAAGCGCGACTTACGTTGATGAGATGCTTCCGGCAGAAGCTTCTGCTGCGAATAAATACAGCCGGATTGTGGCAACAACCAATAACAGCTGGTATGCAAAACCCTGGATCGGCGAATTATACCCGGACAGCGCCTATGCAACCTGGGTGACAAATAACGGTAATCTCCCAACGGGTTCCGGAAATTACTACCGCGCGGTTTACAATACTTTCACGGATTTAGGTTTTACCAGGTGCAGGTGCCTTTCCTACATGGGCAGCGGTTCTTTCATGAACGGTGGCCCAAGCTCTTCCGGCGGGCCTTTC
>MGVM01000025.1:0-4022 GCA_001800495.1 Elusimicrobia bacterium RIFOXYB2_FULL_48_7 | reverse complement strand
TCTCTCCAGCAGTTTTAATTTCCCTCTTTTAAGCTCCATCAGCGCGCCCAGGCCATTCACTCTTGATTATGGGTCATCAGGAAGGCCTCCGGAATGGAACGACACGGAATACAATAAACAGCGAACCACGCTTTCTGTGCCTTCAATATCCGGCACCCCGAGGATTTATTACGAATCAAGCTATTCCGCAAGTTCATACGACGCAAGCTCCGTGGTTAAGATGTCCTCCAGCACATCCTCCGCATGTTACCTGGTGGTCTCAGGGCTTAACACCCAGGCGAATTTCGGCACGGCCCAGATGGGCAAGCTCGACCTTATCTCTATGATCCGGGCATTCCTTGACGGAGGCCAGCAGTCCGCGCCCGGCATAGTGCCGCAAATACCCCTGGTAGAAATCTCCGCGCCGACTGTTTCCGACACTTTCAATAATCCGACAACAATAGATATGCAGTGGGGCGCTTCCTGGAAGCGCTGGGACGGCGAGAAGTACACGGAAGAATATCCTGCGGGTTATTCTGAAACCACTTCTATCGTTTATGCAGTGAAATATTCCAATGATAACGGCAGGCACTGGTATTACTGTTCAGACAATTCGGCAACAACCGCAGGTGAAAAGGATTATCCTTTGCATACAACTTCCCTGAACACGATTTCCTGGTTCGCCGCCACGATGCCCAGGGGAACTTACATAATCCGCGTTGAATGCTACAGGAGAGACTTGGGCCTGCACTACAGCTATGACCAGGTTGGAATATATATAAACAGGTAGGCGCCTTATGAAAAATAACAAAGGGTTTACTCTGATTGAGATGATGGTGGCGGTGGTAGTTTTCGCCCTGGTAATTCCATCGATTATCATGATACTTTCAAGCCTTACCAGGGGATTTACTTCCTACGAAGCATCCTCGCAGATCAAAAATTTAAACCAGAACAATCTCAGTAAAATATACATGAAATTAACCACCAGCAAAAGATTATTCCAGAATAGTACCGCGGATAACCTTTTTTTCAGCAGGATAGATACCGCGGGAATCCCGGCGGCCCTGGCCGCTTTACAGATGCCCTCAATAAACGAAGACGGCGTTTTGAATCCCGGGACTACGAGTTTTTCTCCGTCCGCCGTGGGAAACACGCTGTTTTTCGCGAGCAATGATTCAACCCAGGTCCTGGAAAATATTTCAGACGGGGCATCAACGCATACTGTAAGCATAGATGTTTACAGGTTTATCGCCTATTATCTTTCTACCGATAATCCTAAAACTATAAACGCAAAACCTTCATACCGGCTTGTTGAATTCACAAGTTTAAAATATGCGGATTATAACCAGATAATGGCAATATCAAACGCTACATTCAGGCAGAACATCGCGGCGGGTTTATATAATAGCAATGTGCGTTTTGCCTGGGCCCCTTCCGCAACAAATCCCGCCACGGCATTTTCATCCATAACCGCTGCAGGCGGTTTTACTGGTTCTGCCGGCCATATGATCCAGAAAGATAAATGTGTTTTCCTAACCCAGATTATCACCGGTATCATGGGCGTAGGCTACCGGTACGGAGTTTCGCCTGTTTCTGCCGGCTGGGCCGCTGCCCCCAAGATTGTACCCGTCTTTGCAACGCAAAACGGCGTTTTCCCCGGAGGTTTTGAAGTGGTCGTTGTGGGTCACTCGGGGGGCCGGAAAACACTGATACGCCAGGTTATTGTGGCAGAGATGGGCTCCAATATCATCGGAGATGACCGGACTATTTTGTGCAGTGTAAGAGACCTGTGGTAATTATGCAAGAGATAAACCTGCCGTCAGAAAAACTCATTGAACTTGGTGACCGCCATCAGAAAGACAATGATCACGATAACGCGATCCGGTATTATAAAAAAGCTTTAATAATTGAACCTGAAAATACCGCCATATTTATTAAATTGGCTGAAGCTTATACCAGTAAAGCCAGCGGCAACAGCTCAAATTACCAGTTTGCCATGGATTACTACCGCGATATTATCCGGCTTGAGCCCGGCAACGAGCTTGCCCACCACAAGCTTGTGTTCCTGGCAATGAAAAACAAGCAACTGGGCGAGCTCGCGGCGGAATACAGGGAAAAACTTCAAAAAAACCCGGATAACGCGGTCTACAAGAATTGTCTCCAGCAAATCTCAACCCTCGCGTTATTTGACAAAGAGATAACAAAACACGATTATGCTTCCAGGTACAGGCCGACTCTTGTTACCAGGATTATGTTTGATTTTTTACTAATGCCTACAAGCATTGTTTTAATGTTTCTTTCAATATTCAATTCCATGTTCAAGGGAATGTTCCTCCAGTCTTTTACCCTGCTGATGTTCTATGCCGCCTACAGGGCTGTAATCTATCTAATTCAAAAATCGTGATAAATACAAATAAAACATTCATGCTGGATCTGGTGCCCGGGGAACAGCTGGAAAGCCATGTTGTTGGGCAGGGTATAAGCAAGTTCCGCGCGCAGCAGGTAGTGGACTGGGCTTACAAAAAAAAGGCGGATTCGTTTTCACAGTTCAGCAACCTGCCGGCTGATTTCCGCGCGCACCTGGAAGAGAACTTCACCCTGCGCTCCTTCACGCTGAAGGAGAAAATAACATCCCAGATGGACGCGACCGTGAGGTACAGCTTTAAAACACATGACGGGTTTGAAGTGGTCACTGTTTTCCTTCCGCGGAAAAACAGGAATTCCATCTGCCTTTCAACACAGGTCGGCTGCCCGGTAAGATGTGTCTTCTGCGCTTCCGGGAAAGTGAATTTCAAGAGGAATTTAAGCAGGGGCGAGATCCTGGAGCAGATATTGCAGGTGGAAAAGGCCGAAAATGCCGAGATAGACAGCATCCTGTTCATGGGCATGGGCGAGCCGCTGCTCAACTACGACAATACCGTGAGCGCGATAAAATCGCTCCTGGACCCCGGCCAGTTCGGCTACGGGCGCAGGAACATCGTGCTGTCCACCGCAGGTTTTGTGCCGCAGATCGTGAAATTATCAAAAGAAAATGTCCCGGTGAGGCTGGCGCTTTCCCTTCATGCGAGCGACGAAACAACACGCGAAAAAATAATCAAGGGAAAAATCCCCTATTTTGTTGAAGACATACTTGACGCAGGGCTTGAATACGGCAGGGAAACAAAATCAAAGGTGACTATAGAATATGTTCTAATTGACGGGATTAACGACTCTGAACAGGCCGCCATTGGCCTGGCGAAACTCATAGGCAGGAAACTTATAAAGAACGACCGCCTCCAGGTAAATATAATACCCTACAATCCAACCGGCGTTGAATTGTTCAACGCCCCTTCCGCGGAAAACATACGGATTTTCAAGGACTGCCTCTCCGGGGGCGGCCTTCTTGCCACCGTTCGCGAATCCAGGGGCGCCGATATCGGCGCCGCCTGCGGCCAAATCTTCATTTAATAAATAGGGACGGTTCTCATTTGTGGATAACTCAAGAACAAGCAAAATAATTATGCCGTCAGCATGTCAATATTAAGAGGAAGTCGGATGGGAAGTTATCCACAAATGAGAACCGTCCCTATTTATTATTGCCCGGTGCCGTCCAGGGGAACCGCTTCCACCGGTATTTCCGCCGGAGCCGCCGGTGCGGGGCTCTGAACTTCCGAATTAATGGTCAGGCTAACGTCGGAGCCTTTTTTCACGCTCATGCCCGGCTTGGGATACTGGCTGAGCACTATGTCAAAATCCTGGTCGTCGCTGTATGATTTGTTTATCTTGCCCAGGCGGAACCCCTTGCTCTCAAGTATCTTCTGCGCCTCGTCAAGGTACTTTCCCACTACTTCCGGAACCATTTCCTTGATTATCACCGGCGCGGGTGGTTTCGGCTTTCGCGCAGCTATTTTCGGCTGGCCCTCGCTGACCACCAGGTTCACCCTGGAACCGAGCTCCACTGTCGTACCCTGCTGGGGCTGAAGCGAGATCACGCACCCTTTCGGTACACTCGCCGACTGGATCTTGTCCATCTTGTCGGGGATAAGGCCGGCTTTCGTGATTTC
>MGVM01000024.1:7532-14910 GCA_001800495.1 Elusimicrobia bacterium RIFOXYB2_FULL_48_7 | reverse complement strand
TACCGGCTTCCAGACAAGCAGTTACAAGAACATCATGTTGTCCGCCGGCAGGACCTGCCAGGAGTACGACCCTTACGGGAAGTGCAACGGCATGAACGCGGTTGACGGCAACGCCCCGGTAGACGCGACGGCTACAGGCGCGCATACCGGCAGTAACGGCACGCAGGTTCTGTCCTGCGCCGGCAAAACCTGGACCACAAACCAGTGGGCCGGCTACGCCGTTTGGAACGAAACTGATGACAGCGTGGGGTTAATCACTGCCAATACCGCTGATACTATTACCTGTGCGAACGGGTTCAGGGAAGGGTACACGATCTATTCCACGGGTACAGTCACTTCAGCCAGCGGAACGACGCTGACGAGCACCAACCATTCAAAGACCTGGTATACAACAATGGCAAACTTCTATTACGCTTACAACGTAACCGACAACAGTTACGGAATAATTACCGGTGTTTCCGGCAACAACCTGACCGCGGCATTGTCCGGAGGATCCGATAATACCTGGCAGGTAGGCGACGTATTCCAGCTCACGGCAAAAGTGCCTCATAGCGGGATCCGAAAAAACTGGAATAACGGGGATAATTTTAAAATCACAAACGGCTACCCCTGCATGGACCAGATAGGGCGGGGTTCTGACGCTGATAATGACGGGATACAGGAGCCCGCGCCCAGTTATCAATGGGATAATACTATTGACGGAAGTAACCTGACTTTCATGAAAAGAGCCGGTGATGATTGCATGGTCGGGGCTGCAGGCGGCGCTGCAATGCTTGCCGGCAGGGACTACTATGACTGTACAAGCAAGGCGGATGCGGAATCACACGGATTGCCAGCTTATACCCCTTATGTTTACCCTCACCCGATGCAGAATCCTGCCTTCTGGGGCGAAGCAGGCGGCGACACCACAAATCCAACCGCTCCCGTCGTTGTCCGCGACGGCACAAACCCTTCAGCCAACTGGAGCTTCACGTATTCCACCCGCAGCTTATCAGCCAACTGGGATGTATGCGTTGACACCGAATCCGGAATAAGCGCCTACTACGTGGCGATCGGCACATATCCGGGAGGTATCGGCACGTACAGCTGGCAATCTGTCGGGCTTTCAACCAATGTCACAACCTCGAACCTTACTTTGACGATTGGCGTGACGTATTACTATTCAGTCAGGGCACAGGACGGTGCGAACAACCTGAGCAGTGTTACCACTTCCGACGGCCAGTACGTCGCTCCCGATAACACGCCTCCCTCAAACATAGCGATAGTGCGCGACGGCACCGGCGCGGATATCGGATTTGCCTATTCCACGACCACTCTTTCAGCCAACTGGACAGTATCAATAGATACCGAATCGGGAATCAGTAAATACTGGTACTCTATAGGAACCAGCCCCGGTTCCGCGAATATTTCCGCGCCTGCATACCTGTGGACATCAACCGCCGTAACCAAGACAGGGCTTTCGCTCTTATTCAACACGACGTATTATTTTAATGTATACGCGCAGAACAGTGTAGGCCTTGTGAGTTCAACAACCAGTTCCAACGGGCAGTATGTGGCGCAGGATTACACCGTGCCAACCGCGCCTGCTGTTGTTCGTGACGGGACGGGAGCAAGCGACTGGTCATTCGCATATTCAACCCGCGGGTTATCAGCAAATTGGGACTCCTCGGCTGACGCCGAGACCGGCGTATCAAAGTACTTGTATGCCATAAGCAGCACAGTGATCGGAGGCACCAGCTTCGTTGCCTGGACAGACAACGGTATATCAACCTACGTAACACGCCAGCCTCTGTCGCTGGTTGGAGGTGTAACATACTACTTCACGGTGAAAGCGCAAAACCCGTTCGGGCTTGAGAGCGCTGTTACGAATTCAAACGGTATGTACATAGCCGTTGATACCAGCCCGCCGACAAACATATCAGTTGTGCGTGACGGGACAGGGTTAACGGATACTGCGTTCACATATTCGACTATCACGCTCAGTGCAAACTGGCCGGCAAGCGTGGATCCTGAGTCCGGTATCGGCAGGTACTGGTACGCGATAGGAACTTCAGCCGGAGGATTTGACGTTGCGACGTGGACAAGCATTTGGGCAAGCACTTACGTGAACAGAGGTTCATTAACGCTGACAGTCGGCACAACCTACTATTTTGCAGTGAAGGCGGAGAACGGTGTGGGAGCGGAAAGCGCTGTGACAAATTCCAACGGCCAGTACGTAGCGCCCGACCCAACGCCGCCTTCGGCGCCCGCGGTTGTCAGGGACGGAACAGGCGCGTTTGACTGGACATTCACATATTCAAGCGTGACATTAAGCGCCAACTGGGACGCAAGCATAGACGCCGAATCCGGAATAACCAAGTACTGGTATGCGATAGGCACTTTGGCTGGCGCCTTGGATATTCTGCCATGGACCCCTACAGGAAACGGATCAATCACCTCTGCTTCCATTGACAACCTTGTGCTGAATATAGGCACAACATACTATTTCAGCGTTATGGCGGAAAACGGGGTGGGCGCGCAGAGCGCGGTGGTGAGTTCCAACGGACAGTACGTAGTTGAGAACTGGTCAACGCCGCCCTACCCGGTGATATCCAACATATCGGTAAGCGGAATTACGCAGACGAGCGCGGTTATAACCTGGACCACCGATCGTTCGGCAACAAGCCAGGTGAACTACGGCAGGACAACATCATACGGAAAGTACACCATGGAAGACAGCGCGCTAGTTACCGATCATTCGGTAACGCTTACCGGTTTAACCCCTGCTGCGGGCTACCATTACCGTATAATAACCCGGGAGGGGTCAGGTTTTCAAACAATTTCTGCGGATGCGGTGTTCACAACCCAGAGCGATGTTCTGCCTATAAACGAAAACGTACACGCGTATCCCAACCCTGCCAAGCCTTCAATCACCAACCCTATGAAGTTCAGGATCGCAGGTGCCGCGAGTTTAGAAGTGAACATTTACACCGTCAGCGGGCGGCTTATCCGGAAACTTTCAAGCGCGACGGGCGAGATACTTTGGGACGGCAAAAATACTGACGGCCAGAAAGTCGGCCGCGGAATTTACATTTATAAAATAATTAGCAATAATGGTGACAGCGTAACGGGCAAGATTGCTCTCAAATAACAGAAATAACAGGGACGGTTCTGGTTATTTTACAATTGCCTGCGTGATTTGCAGCTGGATTTGCCGATAACTAGAACCGTCCCTGTTATAGGAGCAGCCAATGAAAATCTTTGATGCATTCAAAAAAATAACCAGAACCGTCCCTGTTATCCTGATGTTTCCTGTTTTCGCGTATTCCGCGACCATCGTTTCCACTTCCTGCACCCAGGGTGCCGTGCAGGCCGCCATAAATGCCGCTGTTGACGGCGATACCGTACAGCTTCCCGTGGGGTCGAGCACGTGGACGGCCTCTGTTACCTGCACAGGCAAAGCCATCACCATCCAGGGCGCGCGCACCATCGGCGCGGGCGAGTCCGAGATCATTGACGGCACGCCTATCAGCCAGATGCCTTTGGAAATAGTCAGCGCTTACGGGAAATTTTTCCGCGTCACGGGGCTGACTTTCAGGGACCATCTCACCGCCAACCCCACGAAACGCCCCGAGGCCTGCATTCGCGTGAGCGGCAACAGCAAAAGCTGGCGCATTGACCATTGCTATTTTATGGACCATATCTGCGGGGTGGACGCGGGAGGCGCCTGGTCAACAAAATCACCCACTTACGGGCTGATAGACCACTGCACATTCTATTTCCGCAAAGACCAGAATACCGTCCCGATAGCCGTATTCATTGGAGGGGACGACAGTTTCTGGAACGAACCGCTTTCCATGGGCACTTCGATCGCCACTTATGTTGAAGACTGCTTTTTTTATATTGCCGATTATGCGGCCAAATCCGGGGACCTGGACACAACTCATAACGAAGACGGCTCGAAAATGGTGTTCCGCCATAATACCTGCAACGGCCAGGTGGAGATCTGGGGGGTGGGCAACTGCGGCAAATCGTCCGTGAGCGCCGAGGTTTATGACAACGTGTTTTATTCAGACGGGAAAAATTCGTCAATTGTCGCCATCAGCTTTTCGGGCGGAACAGGGGTGGTCTTTAACAACATCATGAGAAACACCAATTATTCGGCTCCTTTTATGTTCAGTTACCCGTACAGGGAATGCGATTATAGCGGCAATTGTTTTGCCTGGCAGCAGAACCTCTGTGACGGGACCAGCTCTATAGACGGCAACCTGCCCGGCATGAAGGGCTGGCCGTGTTATGAACAGCCGGGGCGCGGGCCCGGGATCGACCTGGTGAACGGCACCACGGTGCAGAAGTCCGAACCGGTGTATGAGTGGAATAATTTCATGGATGGGGCTAAAGTTGGGTTTTCATTATTCCACCCTAATACCTGCACGCCTGATGTAACCGACCATATTAAGGAAAGGCGGGATTATTACAACGACACGCCGCGCCCAGGTTATTTCCCTTACCAGTACCCGCACCCGCTCCAATTGACGGATATAACTGACTTAACCCCGCCCTCAAATATTTCTGCTGTAAGAGACGGCGCCGCGGTTAACACCGACGCGCTTTTCACTTATTCAACTGCGGCGCTAAGCGCGAACTGGACGCAAAGCAGCGACGCCGAGTCAGGCGTGGCGCGGTACTTGTATGCTATCGGCACGGCGGCAGGTGGAACTGATATCGCGGCGTGGACAGACAACGGCACCGCCACGGTTATCACAAAAACGGGCCTGGCCCTCTCGCAGGGTTCAACATACTATTTCACTGTGAAAGCCGAAAACGGCAAAGCCCTCCCAAGTGCGGCGGCGAATTCCAACGGACAGTACGTCGCCTTGTTGAATTTGACCGATATAACCCCTCCCTCGGACCCGCTATATGTTTATGACGGCTCTGCCGCGGGCGTGGACGCGGTTTACACCGACACCAACACAACGCTCAGCGCAAACTGGACTTCGTCTGCTGACGCAGACTCAGGGATTGCCCGGTACTGGGTCGCGATCGGGACTGAGCCATCCGGAACCAGCGTGCTCGGCTGGACAGATAACGCCATGGCCGCATCAATTACTAAAACCGGGTTGAATTTAATTGACGGCGCGACATATTATTTCAGCGTGAAAGTTGAAAACGGGGCGGGGCTCTTAAGCGCGGTAAAAAGTTCCAACGGCGCAAGAGTAATGCTCGGCGTGGTTTTCAGGGATGATTTTGAGAATTGGGTTTCGCAATACGGCAACTGGTTCGGAGGCAACGCGGCAGCGGGAACCATAGGTATAACCACTGAACAGAAAAAGCTGGGGAATAACAGCGTGAAATTGATGGACACCAGCGCAATCCTGGACGAGTGCTACCTGGTAAAAGACTTGCCGCTTAACTGTTACCAGTACGACGCGCGCTTCTATTTCTATTTTCCTGCCGGTTTCTTCACCGGGTGGGGCACAAACGACAGGGTTTCATTGATGCGTTTATGGGATACCACCGCAAACAGGTACGTCATTTTTACAATAAGCAAAACCGGGGTTGTGTTCCAGGTGAATAAATCCTGGGACGGCGCATACCCGGGTGTAACCTGGGAAGAAGGCCGTTGGTACTGCCTTGAAGTGCGCGCCCCGGCGCCTTCAAGCACGGCGACAGTTAAATGTTGGCTTGACGGGGCCGAGCTCGCTTCCTTCAACACAAATTTGGGTGACGCGCATACCTGGAACCAGCTGCAGGTTGGGCTGATGGATGCTGTCAACGCGCTTATGCCGACGCTCTATGTTGACGAAGTAGCTGTGGCTGATTTTTACATCGGCCCTGCCGGTGCAGCGGCACCTTCCATCATGAATATATCCGCTTCCGTTTCCGGGACAGCGGCAACAATTGCCTTTAATACCGACATCAGTGCCAGAAGTGAAATTGATTACGGGACAAGCGCCAGTTACGGCAGCACGGTGACGGAAGGTTTTTATGCGCAGAGCCACAGCATAGCTGTTTCCGGTTTAACAACCGGCCAGACATACCATTACAGGATAAGAAGCCGTAATTTGGACGGCCTGGAAACTGCCTCGGCGGATAAAACCCTGACGGTAGGCACCGTAACACCTCCGGCAAACCCGGAAGTTAAAGCATACCCCAACCCCGCCAGTTTTTCAAACGGCAGCACAATGGTATTCAGATTCAGCGGTAATTCCGGCGGTGAAGTGAAGATATTCACCATCTCGGGAGACCGGGTCAATACGCTTACAACCGCTTCCGGCTCTGCAATAAACTGGGACGGCAAAAACGACGACGGCCAGCGCCTTGCCAGCGGCATATATATTTACAAGATCACCAGCGCCAACGGCGATAAAGTAACCGGCAAGCTAGCGGTCACAAGGTGAGCGCTAACGCAGTAATCCGGGGACACAATACTTAATTATTCACCCGCAGGAGAATGATATGCTGTATAAACAGGACTGGGAAAAAACAAAGAAAAGATTCGAACAATGG
Organism: Elusimicrobia bacterium RIFOXYB2_FULL_48_7; assembly: GCA_001800495.1. Taxonomy (GTDB): domain Bacteria; phylum Elusimicrobiota; class Endomicrobiia; order CG1-02-37-114; family XYA2-FULL-39-19; genus OXYB2-FULL-48-7. The sequence continues at coordinate 8,421 of MGVM01000024.1, read as the reverse complement.
TGGGCAAACGAGAACACGGACAGGCCTGTAATTCAAATATGGGCGCCGAAAAAAGGGCCCCATGTAAAAACAGATTATAAGGACCTGACGCTGATAAACAATCTCGACAAAATCGAATGGGTGATCGACGAGTTTGAAAAGTCCTGCCAAAATGTGTTTTTCGGCGGGGAAGCGATACCCGTATTTTTCCCGAACCTGGGGCCGGGCATTGTGTCAGCTTACCTCGGGGCAAAGCCGGATGTCCGCAATGACACGGTATGGTTTGAAACCCCAAAAACCTGGGATGAAATAAGGAAAACTGGGTTTGACCCGGAAAATAACTGGTGGAAGAAAACAATAGAAGCCACAAGGATCAGCGCGGAGAAGGGAAAGGACAAATGGGTCACCGGCATCACCGACCTGGGCGGCAATCTCGATGTCGCCGCTTCCCTGCGCAAGACCGAGGATTTTCTTATGGATATGGTAGATTCCCCGGAGGAAGTGGAAGCATTCTGCAGGAAGATCAATAAAGTATTGTTGAAAACTTTTGATGAATTGTTCGATATAACGCAAAAGTACGCGCCCGGTATAAGTTCGTGCATGGAAAAGTGGCACCCGGGAAGATGGTACCCCTTACAATGCGATTTTTCGGCGATGATATCCCCTAAAATGTTTGAAAGGTTCGTTCTTCCCATGCTGCAGGAGCAGGCAAGGTCCCTTGACCGCTGCATATACCACATGGACGGGCCTAACCAGATACCGCACCTGGACATGCTTCTTGAAGTTCCTGAAATAACCGGGATACAATGGCTTCCCGGGGCAGGATGTCCAAGCTCAGGTTCGCCGAAATGGGTTGATATGTGCAGGAAGATCCAAGCCAAGGGTAAACTTCTGGTCATGGACTGCGTGC
>MGVM01000024.1:0-7526 GCA_001800495.1 Elusimicrobia bacterium RIFOXYB2_FULL_48_7 | reverse complement strand
AGGATTTTGAATCAATTATCAGCAACTATTCGCCGAAAGGCCTGCTTATTGCGGGCAGGGCCGGTACGGAAGAAGAAGCCAGGGCTTTTCTGGCAAAATACGAAAGGTAAAAACTGTTTTTCCAAAGAACAGGTTATTGACAGAATTCTTGATACTTTTTGAGTGTAAGTATATTGTAGATAGGGTTGACTCGGCAGTTAAGGCACTTTATTTATTCGATCAGCCTAAAAAAAGCATAACCTGGTCACATTCGGGTCACATTTGAAATGTAATATATATTAGGTAGATAAAATAACTATCTAAAATATGCCATTCGGAGGTTTTTAAGAATGAAATGCAAGGTATTGCTTGTTTCAATATTATTAATTCTTACTCGTACAGTTTTATTAAATGCATCCGGTCAGCTTGTTTGGATTGTAAAAGCAAATATGCCTACCAAAAGATACGGTCTTGCCGCAGTTGTATTAAATGACAAAATATATGCTATTGGTGGCAGCAGCAACTTCATAACCATTCCTATTGTAGAAATCTATGATCCGGCTACAAATGTATGGGCACAGGGCAAAAATATGAATGTATCCATAGGCGATGCTTCAGGTGCGGTATTAAATAACAGGATATATGTTTTTGGAGGAACTAACGTTCAGGAATATGACCCTTTGACGGATTCCTGGCAAACTAAAAATAATGCGCCCGACAATATATCCAAAGCATTTGTAATGAACAATAAAATTTATGGAATTGGGAGTCAATTATATGAATACAATTATATAACAGATGCATGGACTGTAAGGGGGCCTGCGATAGATACTACGAATAAATCTAACATAGCTGTATTAAATAACAAAGCATATATAATGGGTGGCGGAATCACTTTTCCGGCATATTCTTTATCAGCAGTAGAAGAATACGATATCAATACAAATACCTGGACAGCTATAACAAATATGCTTGAATCAAGGAGAGGACCGTCGATTGTGTCATTATATGACAAGATATATACTATTGGCGGTTATTATGGATATGGAAGAGTTAGTGGTGATGGTAACAAAAATCTTTCTTCGGTTGAAAAATATTACCCTGCAATAAATATTCGCGTATATGATAGTAGTATGCCCACGGCAAGAGAAAAATCCGCAGTTGTAATAATATCCAGCAGTATGTATGTAATAGGGGGAGTACTTAACAATTATGGCGGTTATCCGGTAAATGCAGTTGAAATGGCAATAGACAGCGAATATTTTCCACCACCGGCAATCGAGAAAAACACTGTACAATCCGAAGAGTTGCACTTGGGGCCGGCAAGTTCAATTAAAAAGAAGATAAAAGAGTTGAAGAGGAAGTATGAATAAAGGAATAAAAAGTATAATTTTAATCATTTTGTTTATGGTTTTCATAAAACCCGATTCTTCATCCCAGAATTCAATGTTGGGAAGTAAATCAATACCAATAAATATAAAAAATGTAATTGTAACAGGCATCACGGAAAATTCTGCGACCGTTATTTGGGAAACAGACAAGCCTTCTACAAGCAAGGTAGATTACGGAGTGACTGCTAATTATGAAAGTACAACTGATACGGATAACACCTTGGTGTTAAAGCATTCAGTAGAAATATCGGGTTTATTATCTAGACAGACATACCATTACAAGGCAAGAAGCGTGGACGAATCAGGGAACGAAGAAGTTTATGGAGATTATCTTTTTACCACACTTGCTGATACTACGCCGCCTATAATAACAAATATAAGGATGACTGGCATCGAATCTTCAAGTACAAGCGTTACCTGGACGACTGATGAACCGGCTACAAGCCAGGTCGTATATGGAGAATCGGAAAGCTACGGCAATTTAACGGTTCCGGAAGCCAATTTAGCAATAAACCATAGAGTTGACATAACTGGATTATTTGGAAATACCCGGTATCACTTTAGAACCATAAGTGCTGACGAAAATATGAATAAAACAATTTCAGACGATAATGTGTTTACGACGGCAGTTAACAAAAACCCTCCAATAATTACGAATGTTATAAAGACAAATATAACTGATACAAGCATAACAATAATATGGGCTACCGACAAACCGGCTACAACCCAGGTAGAATATGGATTTACTAAAGAATACGGAAGCCAAAACCCTGAAAATACTAGTTTAGCTGTGAATCACATCCTTACCTTGAAGAATTTAGTGCCTGATAAAAGTTATCATTTCAGGGTGATAAGCATGGATGATTCGGGGAATAAAGCTATATTAGGCGATTATACATTCAAAACCGCGCCTTTATCGCAGATTTATTCATTAGATAGAAAAGCAGGAATAAGTTTAGGTACCCTATGGGTAGGGCTCAGGTGTAATGTTTCCCCTAAAGTAAACATGGAATTAAGATATGTGACAGACCCAGATATTAATGTTATTTCTCTGAGAGGAAGTTATATTTTATTTGCAAGAAATAAAACAACCGGCTTCGTGGGACTGGATTATGGAACAATCAATTTTAAGTATGACGGTATATCAGGCAACGGCAATTCATCCACGCCTTTTGTCGGGAGCGAGTATTTTTTAACCAATAAAATGGATTTGGGCATTGATATAGGGTATTCAACAATCAATCTGAAAACGCAGGAATATTCAGTAAACGGGCCAGAATGGGTGTTTAATATATATATTAACTATTTTATTTTGTAAATTCCTGTTGAAGAGTGATATTAAAAATCAAGAATCGTAGTAGTTAACCGGCCAATCTTCGTGCCTTTTTTCTCATTTAAATGCAGTTCCGAGGTCCTGATACACCCTTAAAAGCCTGCCATTAATCCTCATCAGCTGTTTTTTCCTTATTGGATCAGTATAATCCGCCTGTATGCCGTCTAAGGGTTCTGCAACACAATTCATAATGGAGATCTGTTGACACACTAGCCTACCAAAAGGAGGCAGTTATGTCAAACAGAAAAAGGGAGTTCAGTGTCAGTAAAAAGTATGAAGTAGTGCAAGCCTATCAAAAAGGTGTAAAGACAGAAGAAATCAGTTCGATGTACGGAATAAGTCAGAATTCAGTCCTTCGCTGGGCGCGTGCGTTTGATGAACAAGGACTAAGCGGGCTGGAATCCAGGAAATGCGGCCCGCGTCCGCGTACCCTTAGCAATAAAGTAGAAGCAGCAGAACAGATAGTAGGATCTTTGACATCAGATGGCCAACAGACGGGCGTAGGCAAAGTTCAGGGAGCACTTTACCGTCACGGTTTTTTGGATTTAGCGAAAGAAACCGTGCGTCGTATCTTAAAGCGCCGGACAGACGTAATAGTCCCGCGCCGGCTGAGAACGCGTAGGAAAAAACAGCATCGAGAAAAAGATTCTCGTTATTAGGGGTTTTAATGTCATGGTAGATAAAGACCTTGCTGGGCTTTACGGGGTCAAGATCAAGGTGTTAAACCAAGCGGTAAAACGTAACCTTAAACGATTTCCGGATGATTTCATGTTTCAGTTGACCAAGGAAGAGAATGTGCTTTTAAGGTCACAATTTGTGACCTTAAAACCCGGGACAGGGCATCACAGAAAATACCTGCCTTATGCTTTTACCGAGCAGGGTGTGGCGATGCTCTCATCAGTATTAAACAGCGAGAGAGCAATACAGGTGAATATAGGCATAATGCGGGTGTTCGTTAATATAAGAAAGTTGGTTTCTGCGAATAAGGGGATAATTCATAGATTGAACCAAATCGAAAATAAAGTTGAATCTCACGACGACAAAATTAAAACCATTTTCGAGGTTATTCACGCGCCGTCAAATTCCAAGATACTTTCTCCGGGGAAACCGTTTTCTAATAGGAAAACCATCAGGGATATTATCAGTTCCTGCAGTAAATACATCTACTGGGTAGACAAATATTTTTCAAAAGCAGGGTTGGACTGGCTGGCTGAATCTCTTAATCATCTCAGGGTGAAAAACGTGGAAATCCTTATGTTATCCGAAAAAATTGACAATACTTTCACCGCTTTATACCAGGATTTAAGGAAAGAGCTTGAAAATGGAGGTGTAAAATGTGAGATAAGGGTTATAACCGATAATAAGCTTAGCGCTTCCATTCATGACAGATGGATTATTTCAAATAACCTGTGTTACAATATGCCTTCCACTGACACTATCGCAAGAGGCCAGTACAGCGAAGTGAAAAGAACAGAAAATTTCCCACCGTTTGAAGAATGGTGGGAAAGAAGCAAGCCCGTATAGTTGCTGCCCTACCGGTTATAAAATTCTTTTCAAATTACCCTTGACTTTTTGCCAAACCTGTGGTATTACTATAGTAGATTAAACCGATTTAAATACGAATTAAACCGATTTAACAACAATTCGTAGGGGGAATTCCAATTGAGTAAAACAATCTACGACATAGCCAAAGCAGGGAACATTTCACCAGCTACGGTTTCGCTGGCGCTCAGGGACAGCGCCGTGGTTTCTGAAAAAACAAAACTCAAAGTCAAGGCGCTGGCAAAAGAACTCAACTACACGCCCAACACCATCGCCCGCTCGCTGGTGCTCAACAAAACCAATATTATAGGAGTAGTGGCGCAGGATATCAGCCACCCGTATATGGCGGATATTATAAACGGCATCCAGGAGGAAGCCGCTAAGCACGGGTACTTGGTGCTTTTTAATTCCATTTCCTACGAAAACGACACATCACTAAAAGCCCTTGTTGAAAGAAGGGTTGACGGCCTTATCATACTGCCGATTACCCGGATTTCCGATGATATAAAACGGCTTTCGGGAACTGGATTCCCTTTAGTGCTGATAAGCAGGCACCTTCCGGGTGTGGAAACCGATTACGTGGTCTGCGATAACACCAGGGGCGCCTGCGAAATGACAAATCACCTTGTTAAAATCGGCCATAAAAACATCGCCTACATTGCTTACTCATCAGGTGATACAACCTCGGACGACAGGATTGCCGGCTATAAGAAAGCCCTTGAAGAAAACGGCCTGCCTTTTAAGGAAGAACTGTTTTTCAATGTGCGCGGAGAGGACAGCAACACGGGCGCCGTTTTATCAGCCATCCTCGGTATGAATGAAAAGCCCACCGCCATTTTTGCCAGCGGAGATACCTTTGCTATAAGAATAATGCACGAACTGCGCCAAAGAAAGATAAGGATACCGGAAGACATCGCGGTAGTCGGATTCAACAACCTGTCATTTTCAGCCACAACTTACCCGCCGCTAACGACCGTGGACCATTTCGGGAACAAAATGGGCGCGCAGGCGATTACGCTTCTGATCGACAGGTTAAAAAACCCGGGCTCTTCACCTCAGCATGTCATCATAGAACCAAAACTTATTATCAGGGAATCCTGCGGAGTGAATCTGAAAAAATAGGTGGCCGAAGGGGGCAAGTGATGAAAATCGCAGAAAAATTCAACAATTTAATAGTGGAAGTCAAAGCCTTCAGCCTAATTATTTTGCTCGCGCAAAATATTTACGCTGCCATAATCACCCCGGCAAGTTTACAGGACACGGATGTGCAAACGGCAATAAATTCCGCTGTTGACGGCGACACGGTCCAGCTGCCGGCTGGGACTATCGGGTGGCCTACCGGCGTGACAATGCCTGCCAGGGCCATCACGCTGCGCGGCGCGGGCATGATGGATACATTGATACTTACCAGCACCTGCACGCACGCGATAGTTGTGAACGGGCAGGAAGGCAAGCCCTGGCATATTACGGGGATGGCATTCTCGGACGGGAGCTGGTCCAACGGAACGCAGCGCAACGTCATAGACATCTGGGGAAACTGCAAGAACTTCCGTGTTGACCACTGCAAATTCATCAACATGAACTGCGCCATAGATATCCAGAACAACCGCGGGCTGGCCAACCTTTCCTACGGGCTGATAGACCACTGCACTTTTTACGCGGACGTGATAGTGTGGTCGGCTGCCGTCATCCCTATATGGCTCGGCTCTGCCGGCGATACTTCCTGGACTCTCCCGCTGGAGCTGGGCACATCCAACGCGGTTTACGTTGAGGATTGTTATTTAAATTACATCCAGAAACCCAATACGAACGTGAATTTCAGGCACGGGAGCCGGGGAGTGTTCCGTTACAATGTATGCAACCTTGCAATGGAAGTGTATAACCAGGACGGCGACGATTGGGACCAGGGGGTATTCAGCCTGGAAATCTACAACAACACTTTCATTCCGGGCGGCGGCATGAACCTGGTTATGACTTTTTACGGCGGGACAGGAGTTGTTTATAATAACGCGATCCAAAACGTCCAAAGTGCGACTCTTAACCTGGGGTACTGGGGAATTTCATATCCCGTGGCATTCACAGCTACAGATAATTCATTCAACCAGTGCGACGGGGAAAGCCCGTACAACGGCAACCTGGCTGATGACACGGGCGCGGTAACCGGTGCGCAGTCGTCCACAACCACCCTGGTGTGTTCCGGCAAGAACTGGACACCTGATGAGTACAAGGGCTGCTGGGTGTGGAACCTTACGGACGACAGCAAGGCGTTCATAACTTCAAACAGCTCTTATACTCTCACTGCGTCCCTATGTTCCGTGAAAACAAGAGGGTTGATATACAGCACGAGTGTTACATCCTTCTCTTTCGCTTCCCGGTACGGCAGCTATACCGTCAATCAATATACCGGCGATTACGCTATAAATATAAAGGATTACAGCAGGGGCGTCATCACTTCAAATACTTCCGGCAGTAACAGCACTATTTACGCGACATTGTCCGGCGGGACCAACAATACATGGGCTCCGGGAAGCACCGGGTTCAAAATAGTTACCTACACTCCCGGGCCGGGCAAGGATTTCCAGTGGCAGCAGGGGGATTCATTCAAAATAACCAGGGGCTGGCCCTGCTTCGGCCAGCCGGGCAGGACTTCAGGCACAGAGCTCGTTGACGGAACCACCGTCCAGAGATCAGCGCCTATGTACACCTGGAACAATACTCATCTCGGAGCGCCCAAGACTTGGACATATAACGCTTCCTTCCTGGCAGAGAATCACATAAAACAGGGAAGGGATTATTACGAATGTTCAAGCTATGCCGATGCGCAGTCCAAGGGGCTCTCTTACACGCCTTACACCTATCCGCACCCGCTCACCCTGCAGGATGTTGTTGACATCAGTTCGCCATCAGCCCCTGCCGTTGTGCGCGACGGCACCAGCACGGTGACGGACGTTGCCTTCACATATTCTACAACATCGCTTATAGCGACATGGGATACCGCTATTGACGCGGAATCCGGAATTTCAGGTTACAAATACGCGGTAAGCTCTGTATCCGCCGGCGGGACGGATTTCATCGGCTGGACAACCATCGGCAATGTACTGACAATCACAACCGGCACGCTGAACCTTTCAATCGGCACGACATATTATTTTTCCATTAAATCCATTAACGGGCTGGGGCTAGTGAGCGAAACCGCAGCCAATTCCAACGGGCAGTATGTTGCCAATGACGGCACGCCTCCCGGCGCGCCGGGGTCTGTCTATGACGGCGCTGTTGCGGGT
>MGVM01000023.1 GCA_001800495.1 Elusimicrobia bacterium RIFOXYB2_FULL_48_7 | reverse complement strand
TCCTTGTTCGCCAGGTCCTTTTTCGGGAAATTCTCCGGAAGCACCGCTGTTATTTCGCGGTAATCATTGGTTTTTGAATTAACCAGCCCTTCAGACAACCCCGGCAAAAGGCTTTTGTGCGACAAATCTATCATCTGCCCCTGGGCAAGCATGTCCTTGAGTTCAACCTGCTCCTTCTTGCCGTCCTTGCCCTCTTTTTCGGTCCAGACGGTGTAATCAACTATCACGCAGCTGTCATTTTTGGTGACACCGGAGGTATTTTCAACCAACCGGGTGTTATATTTTTGCAGCTCCTCAAGGCTTCTTTTTATATCGTCATCAGTTAGTTTCTTGATTTCCTTCTTCAGTTTCAGCCCCTTGTAATTCTTAGCCGTTACCTCGGGGTGTTTTTCAACCGTTACGGAGTAAGTCATCGGTTTATCGAAGTTAAAATCAATTTTTTCTATCACCGGGCTGGTGGCGGGGTTGATGTTCTTTTCCTTGAGCACGGGGTAAAGAGTGTCTCTCAGCAGGTTCTCAACGATTCTTTCCTTGGCGTGCGCTTCAAATTTCTGCCTGACAATCGTCATAGGGGCCTTGCCCTGCCGGAACCCGTCCACCTTGGCGATTTTCTGGATGTCCTGGTACGCCAGCTCCGTCTCCGACACGACTTTTTCCTTCGGAATTTCAAAGTCGATCTGCACTTTTACTTCGTTTAGATTCTTTACTGTAGATTTCACGTTTTCCATTTCATTTCCTTTATTTGATAGATTTTTATTTGGGAGAAATGGGCGACCGAATCTTGTTTACGGAAGTCCATTTTCACATTTATACTTTGGAGAAATGGGCGACCGAACCTTGTTTACGGAAGTCCATTTCTACCTAAGTTGTAAGAAGAAATGGGCGCGAGAGGACTTGAACCTCCACAGGTTTCCCATACGGTCCTAAGCCGTACGCGTATGCCAATTCCGCCACGCGCCCGAGTGTAATTTGTGTTCGAAAATTATACATAAACCCCGCAGACAAGTCAACCCAAATTAGATTCAGAATTATGAATTAGGATTCGCGCTTCTATCACGTGCTTTTGACTTTTAAAACATAAATAAGTAAAATCAAATTCATGAAATTGAAAATCGGCTTTACGTATGACGCCAAGAACGATTACCCCCTCCATCCCGGCGACAACCCTGATAAATACGCTGAATTTGACTCAGAAGACACTATCCGGGAAATAACCGACGCTCTCAAAACTTCCGGACACCAGATAGTCCGCGTGGGAAACATCAGGAGTTTCATAAAACAGGTTAACGCTGGCGAAAAATACGACTTTATCTTCAACATCTGCGAGGGCATCAAAGGCAGAAACCGCGAATCGCAGGCACCTGCGGTGTTTGAGGTCTACGATACACCCTACTCCGGTTCCGACGCCCTGACCATGGGCCTGACCCTGGACAAAACCATGGCAAAAAGGATCCTTCAGTACCACGGCCTGAAAACACCTAATTTCATCGCGGTAAAATCCGTGGAAGAACTCTCGCCCAAAAAATTCAAGCTGAGGTTCCCCATCATCGTAAAACCCTCCCTGGAAGGGACCAGCAAGGGCATTTCAAGGGAATCTTTATGCAGGAACTTCACCCAGCTCAAAAAACGCGCTGAATGGCTGCTTGAAACCTACAAACAACCTGCATTGATAGAAGAATTCATCATCGGCTATGAATTCACCGTGCCCGTCCTTGGAAATGACCCGCCCAAGGTGCTTCCGATAGTCCAGACGGCGATATCAGGCAAAACCGACCTTGGCGATGACTTTTATACACAGGCACGGGTAGATTCAACGGATATCAATTACCTGTGCCCCGCGGAAATCGACAAGGAACTTGAGGAAAAGATAAACACGCTTGTGCTGGAATCCTACAAAGCGCTCGGGTGCCATGATGTAAGCAGGATAGATATAAGGGTGGACTACAACAATGAGCCATATTTTCTTGAATGCAATCCTCTTCCGAATATAGGCAGGATCGATGTTTTCCCGCTGGTTGCAAAGGCGATGGGAATAACCTACGAACAGCTTCTCTGCCTGGTGCTGGACGCCTCCCTCAAAAGGCATAAGCTCGCATAGTTCGCTTTATTCGCCTAAAAAAATCATTTTTTATGGGCTGGTGTGATCGTTTTTCAAATAAATGTAGACGCAGGCAGCGTCTTTATCCTGGTTGAGCGCGTAGGTGGTAACGCCGAGCCGGGCGAAATAATCAAATACGTTTTTCGCGCCGGCGGACGATAAAGCCTGGTTGGCCATCCAGCGGTCTCCCTGCTGGACAAGTTTGTGTTTAATTATCTGCGGAGTAACATCCCTGGTTGTGCCTATGCACCACTCGTAATAGCTTCCGCCGTACCTTGTCATATAATCCTTGATTTGCTGTATTATATTTTCTGTTGAATCCGGCATATACCTTACCGTTTCGATGGTTAATTTGATTTATTTCTTTCCAGCAGTTTTTTCACATTTCTCAGCAAGTATTGGATGTCGTAGGGTTTGGTGACGTACCAGTCGGCGCCCATTTCAAGCGCCTTTTCAACATCCTCGCCCAAGTCCTTTGCCGTAAGCATGAGCACGGGAATATGCTTGGTCTCCGGGTCGGCTTTCAGTTTAGCGCAGACAATAAACCCGTTCATCCCGGACATCATTATGTCCAGCACCACCATGTCCGGTTGTTCGCTGCGGGCAAGTTCAAGGCCTTTTTCCCCGTCATTTGCGCAAATCACGTCGTAACCGCCGTACTCCAGTGTTTCCCTGGTTGTATCCACCGCGTCCTGGTCGTCGTCCACTACGAGTATCCTGTTGGATTTCCCTGACCCGGACGGCCTTGGTTTTTCTTTCAGTTTGTTCTCATATTTCAAAATAAGGCTTTCAACGTGTTTCAGCAGGTGCTTGATATCGTAGGGTTTTGTGACATACCAGTCGGCCCCTTTTTCAAGCGCCATCTCGATGTCGGCCATCACGTTCCTGCCGGTAAGGATAAGTATCGGGATATTTTTTGTTTTCGGGTTGACCTTGATTTTTTCGCAGACGGCGTAGCCGCTCATGCCGCCCGGCAGGGACAGGTCAAGGATTATCAGGTTTGGAATTTCTTTCTGGGCAAGTTCCACGCCTTTTTCGCCGCTGGTAGCTACCAGGACATCGTAATCGTGCAGGCGCAATACTGCTTTAGTCGCTTCAATGACATCCTTGTCATCTTCGATCAAAAGTATCTTTTTTGGCATTTAGTTCACCTCGCAACATTTTACCTCTTTTTTAGACAAAAAAAAAGAGCCCCGGTTAAAAGGGGCTCTTTTTGGTTTTTCCATTAGATTGTCGCGATGACGGCCTTATTTCTTGCCTTTTTCTACAACTGCCTGGGCTGCAGCAAGACGTGCGATCGGCACCCTGTAAGGAGAGCAGGAGACATAATTCATCCCCACCTTGTGGCAGAACTTCACGGAAGCCGCTTCGCCGCCGTGCTCACCGCAGATACCCACTTTCAGGTCTTTCCGGGTTTTCCTGCCGCGGTCAATGCCTATCTTTATCAGCTCGCCCACAGCTTCAATATCGATTGTCTGGAACGGGTCTGCTTTCAGGATCTTCTTGTCAAGGTAATCCGGCAGGAAACCGCCGATATCGTCCCTGGAGAAACCGAAGCTCATCTGGGTAAGGTCGTTTGTCCCGAACGAGAAAAACTCCGCGGTCTGCGCTATTTTGTCCGCTGTCAGCGCCGCCCTGGGGATTTCTATCATGGTTCCTACCATGTACGGTATCTTTTTCATGCCGTATTTCTGGAGAACTTCCTTATATACTTTTTCAACAATAACTTTCTGGTTGTTGAATTCTTCAACGGTGCACACAACCGGGATCATGATTTCCGGGTAAGTTTTTTTGCCGGATTTTATGAGCTCGGCAGCTGCTTCAAGGATCGCCCTTACCTGAGTCTCAGTGACTTCCGGGTAGGTAATGCCGAGGCGCACGCCCCTGTGGCCCATCATCGGGTTGTTTTCGTGAAGCCCGTCCGCGCGCTTCGAAAACTCTTCCATGTTAATGCCTAAACTCTGGGCGAGTTTTTCGCGCTCATCCTGGCGGTTCGGCACGAACTCGTGAAGCGGGGGATCCATGGTCCTGATGGTGACCGGCAGTCCTTCCATTGCTTCAAGGGTGCCTTTTATATCCGATTTCATGTGAGGGAAAAGCTCTTCCAGTACTGCCCGCCTTTCCGCCTCATTCTTGGAAACGATCATTTTTCTTAAAATAAACAGAGGAACTTCCGCGCCTTTGCCGTAAAACATATGCTCGATCCTGAAAAGCCCGATGCCTTCCGCGCCGAACGACCTGGCTTTCGCCGCGTCTTCCGGGGTATCAGCATTGGTTCTTACTTTAAGCGAACGGATAGAATCGCAGAGTTTCATGAATCCTACAAAATCCTGGTTCTCTTCCGCGGCTTTCACCATGGGAAGCTGGCCTTTGTAAACATAGCCCTTGGAACCGTTAAGGGTGATCCAGTCGCCTTCCTTAATAACATCGCCGTCTTTTGTCTTGAACGACCTTGAACGGTAGTCCACGCTGATTCCGCCTGCCCCGACTATGCAGCATTTTCCCCAACCGCGCGCGACAAGCGCCGCATGGCTGGTCATACCGCCTCGGGCAGTAAGAATCGCCTCGGCCACTCTCATGCCTTCGACGTCTTCGGGATTGGTTTCTTCCCTCACCAGTATTACTGTTTTGCCCTGCTTTGCCCATGCGACAGCATCACTGGCTGAAAATACCGCCATGCCTGTTGCTCCGCCGGGGCCTGCCGGCAAACCTTTGCCGATAACAGCAGCTGTTTTTTCGGCTTTCGGGTCGACTATCGGGTGAAGAAGCTCATCCATCTGGGAAGCTGTTACTCTCATAACCGCCTCTTCCTTTTTGATAAGTTTCTCTTTTGCCATTTCAAGCGCCATGCGGACCGCCGCGGGGCCGTTTCTTTTGCCGATACGGCATTGCAGCATCCAGAGAAGCCCTTCCTGGATCGTAAATTCTATGTCCTGCATGTCTCGGTAATGCTTTTCCAATTTTTTTTGGATAGCGTCAAGCTCACCGTAAATTTTAGGCATCGCCTTTTCCAGAGACTCAAGGTGCTCGCTGTGCTCGGATTTGCCGGATTCATTTATCGGGTTAGGGGTGCGGATGCCCGCGACTACATCTTCGCCCTGCGCGTTCACCAGCCATTCGCCGAAGAACACTTTTTCGCCGGTTGCCGGGTTTCTTGTGAAAGCTACGCCGGTGGCCGAACTGCTGCCCATATTCCCGAACACCATGGCCTGCACGTTTACGGCTGTGCCCCATTCATCAGGAATGTTTTCAATTCTTCTGTAGGAAATGGCTCTTTTTCCCTGCCAGCTTGAGAATACCGCGCCCACTCCGCCCCAGAGCTGTTCCATCGGGTCTTCCGGGAACGGCTTGCCCAGGACTTCCTTCACTTTTGCTTTGTATATTTCAATTAATTCCTTCAGATCGTCCGCGGTTAAATCAGTATCTTGTTTTGCGTGGCGTTTATCTTTCATTGCCTGAAGTTCATGTTCCAGCTGCTGGCGGATGCCTTTGCCTTCCTGCGGCTCGATGCCCGCGGCTTTTTCCATGACCACGTCGGAATACATCTGGATAAGGCGCCTCTGGGCGTCATACACGAAACGCGGATTGTTGGTTTTCTTGATTAATCCTTCGCGGGTTACATTGTTCAATCCCACGTTGAGCACTGTTTCCATCATTCCCGGCATGGATTTGCGCGCGCCCGAGCGGACAGAAACAAGCAGCGGGTTGACGGGATCTCCGAATTTGCAGCCCATGATCTGTTCAACTCTTGAAAGAGCCGCTTTTAACTGCCCGGCGAGCTCCTTGGGGTACTTCTTCCCGTTTTTATAATAATGAGTACATACTTCTGTCGTAATCGTGAATCCAGCCGGAACCGGTATCTTTATATTTACCATTTCCGCGAGGTTCGCGCCCTTGCCGCCCAGTAATTCTTTCATCTTTTCATTGCCGTCAGCCTTGCCGGCGCCAAAGAAATAAACATACTTGCCTTTTTTTGCCATGATACTCTCCTTTAAATAAAATTTTTGTTTTTTCGCCAAGCTCAGCCCCGTCTTGTCGACAGACGGGGTTTCGCACCTTGCTCAAATCCATCCTCTCTCCTGCATGGCGTTTATTACTTCCTGCGTCGCCAGCACGGTAGAGGCGTTCCGGTTGGAAAGTTTTTCCTTCTTTCCAAGGTCGGCCATTCTTTCAAATGAATTGATAATAAGATCGCTGATAGATTTATAAACTTCTGCCACCGGGGTCATACTGCCGGATTTTGAGCTTCTCCACTCGATATAGGAAGCTATAACTCCGCCAGAATTTGCCAGAATGTCAGGTACAAGGATTATGCCGTTGTTATCAATTATCTTATCGCCTTCGGTTGTAGTAGGGCCGTTAGCGCCTTCAACTATGATCTTTGCCTTGATCTTAGGGGCAGTTTTTTCATTTATCACATTTTCAAGCGCGGCAGGTATCAGGACTTCTATGTCATCAAGCGCAAGAAGTTCCTCATTCGAAAGTTTGTCCGCGCCCGGGAAACCGGAAACCACGCCTTTTGTCTTGACATATTCACTCAACTTGTTGATATCAAGCCCTTCCTTATTATATAAGCCGCCCGAAACATCCGATATTGCAACCACCTTGGCGCCTTTTTCATTCAGGAAATGCGCCGCCCAGCTTCCTACATTGCCGAAACCCTGGACCGCCATTTTCACGCCCTTTACTTCTTTCTTCAGGTATTTTTTGCAGGCGTGTATCGCTGATGTCGCGACGCCGTATCCTGTAGCTTCCTTTCTTCCCGGTAAACCGCCTATCCCCACCGGTTTGCCCGTGACGCATTCCGGTATGTGGAGTTCCCCGTAAATTATCGCCATTTCCTTGGGGCCTGTGCCCATATCAGGAGCTGGAATATACGCCCCGGAAACCAGGTCGTTGCGCAGAAGATGAACGTATTCCTTTATGATTTCTTTTTTATCGTAGGATGAAAGGTTTTTGCTGTCCATCCTGATGCCCGACTTGCCGCCGCCGAAAGGAATACCTACCAGGGCCGTTTTAAGGGTCATTCTTTCCGCCAGGTCGGTTGTTTCATCAAGAGTGACATTGCCGGCTATTCTTATTCCGCCCTTGGCAGCGCCCCTTACAGTATTGTGATACACAACGTATCCCTCGCAGATAACCAGCGTCTTGCTGTCCAGCCATACGCTGATGTTGATGGTCATTTTCTTTTCGGGCTTTCTTAACATTTCTTTTGCATTTGGCGGTATAGACATTAACTTATTCAGGGTAGGCGAATCAAAGATTGACATTGGGGTTCTCCTTAATTAAAATTTGGATTGTTTGGTTTTTGGTAGACTTGGATTCTATAAAATAAAGCCCCGGGAAGTCAATACTACTATTGGGTGACACTTGTCTTTTCAGGATTTAAATTTAAAAGAAATTCATCGCAAGGAATGCAGTACACGTTACCTTTCTTTAAATGTTCTTTCCCGCGGTATAACAAAAATGCCCGGCATTGGGGGTACTCGGATTTAAAACTTTCCAAGGATCGAATATCTTCCGGCCTGACTTTTGAGGAATTTTTTACTTCTATGGCCCAAAAAACATCTTCACCGTACACTACAAAATCCACCTCAGAACCTGCTAAAGTCCTCCAAAAATAAACCTTGTTTTTTTCACATCTATATGAATTCCAGGCTATAAGATGCTGGGCAACAAGCCCCTCAAGCGCGGCGCCCTCTATTTCCTCAGGCCTGTCAAGAGGGCCTGCAGGCCTCAGCGAACGGTAAACCCCGGAATCAAAATAGTAGAATTTAGGGTGGGTTGTTGTCGCCCTTTTAGCCTTCTTTGAAAAAATAGGTATCCGAAACGCCAAAAGCAGGTCTTCAAGAATATTAATATATGCTTCTACCACCTTTCTTTCAACCTCACACTCCCTGGCGACATTACTATTGTTAAGCAAGGCCCCGTGAGAAAAACTGATTGCTTCAAGAAATCTTGAAAAATTGCCTATGTTCCGTACCAATCCTTCCATTTGAACTTCTTCCCTTACATACAATGATGCATAAGTTCTTAATACAGCTTCCGGGTTAACGGAAGAAAACACAAGCGGCAAAAGCCCTTGTTTTAGAGCTGAAACAAGATTGAATTTCTTGTTTAATTCAATCGCCATAAATGGATGAAGCGTTTGCTTGATAACTCTTCCTGCCAGCAGGTCCGCGCCTGTCTTTTTTAACTTCCGCGAGCTTGAACCTGTCAGGATAAACCTCAATCCGAGTTTTTGTTCAATGAGGGAGTGAACCACGCTTAATAAGCCGGGAACTTTTTGAATTTCATCAATCACTACTGTTTTCTTTCCGCTTTTGGCTAGAACAAGCTCCTTCAGCCGTTCCGGCCTGGCACTGTACGAACGAAATTCATCGGCCTCTAATAAATCAATCCATAAAGCGTCCGGCATATTTTGCTTTAGCCAGGTTGATTTACCAGTACCCCTGGGCCCAAAAAGGAAAAAACTTTGTTTTGGCGGGGTAAACAGTCTTGGAATTAGCGATTCCATAATCAATCCTTTTTTGGAGTTAGCAACTCCATAATGATACACTAAAAATGTACCCTTGTCAACAGACAGGTCCTTGAAAAATCCCTTTTTAAATTATCTTCCCTCAAAGACAAAGTAGGTTTTTAGCTGTCATTGCTGGTGAAGTGAAACAATCTCATGCCCCCAAAACACAAAAACCGCAGCACACGCTGCGGTTTTTTATTTACTCGTCATATTACTGGAAAACATTTATTATTTCATGTAGGATAAATCTAAATGATAACTACTACGAGTCTTTACCCTGAATTAGGTATTGTGTCCCCGGAATTACGTATAATCTTGAATTTTCAGGTGACGCTAAATATTTTCAGTTCTACGATGCTTCATTTATTTGCAAACAAATCGAAATGATAGTTTAAACCAATATTAAATTCATTTATCTGTCCTGAATTTAAATTCAATTTTTCATCAGTCCCAATGCTAATATGTTTATACTCAACAAATATCTCGTATTTATTAATTGGATAAATAATTCCAAACAGATATCCAGATAATCCTTTATTATCAGTAAGATGTTTCTGTGATGTTATATTTCTATAAATATCCCAATCTATTTTGTCAATTGAGACATCATGAAATCCATAATCAAACCCTATATAAGGTTTTAAATTACCCAATTTACCAATATAACCAATAGAAATACTTTGCGAAACGTCCGTAAAATCGTACTTCATTCCGCCATGGTTATTCTCGTAAATTACACCCGGAACATAATCAAAATAACCTCCGTCTATTGTCTCTCTTGAGTCAGTGTCATTACAAATATTAACTTTTACATATACGAAATTATGAAATGTATGAGATACACTTATACCATACATATTTGTTGGCCCTATTCCATCCTCAGGCCTAGGAACACTCCAATTTCCCGACCCCTTGCT
This sequence comes from Elusimicrobia bacterium RIFOXYB2_FULL_48_7, assembly GCA_001800495.1. Taxonomy (GTDB): domain Bacteria; phylum Elusimicrobiota; class Endomicrobiia; order CG1-02-37-114; family XYA2-FULL-39-19; genus OXYB2-FULL-48-7. The sequence continues at coordinate 5,549 of MGVM01000023.1, read as the reverse complement.
TAATCCGACGCCTAAATCAAAGGCGTGGGTTAAAGAGGGCATTAATAGCAATATTAGCAGTAATAATTTCATTTGCTTTTAGTTAAAAAGCGAGTGCAGGATACAAAATCTTTGATTCTGAAACCGGTTAAGGATTCTGCCGGAAACATCAATTTGAATTGTATATCATGTTACCGTAATGCCCATGTTTTCTAAATCTACACGAATTTGAGGATTGGCTTATGCCCCAAAACTTCGGCTATTTTTTCTATCATCCCGATAGAAACGTTCTGCTTCCCCTGCTCTATCCTGGAAATTGCCTGCTGTGAAGTATGCATTTTCTTTGCCAGCTCTTTTTGCGACATATGCTTTTCCTCCCTGGCGGAAGCTATTTCAACAGCAACCCTTACGAGGAAATCTTCCTTTTTATACGCTTTCTTGAACTCCGGGTTTCTTAGTTCTTTTTTTAAATGGCACCTGAAACTATTGTTTTTCTCCATTTCAACCTCCTATCCTCTCGAAATGTACTCATCCATGCACTTTATCGCTTTATCAATTTCCATTCTGTCTGTTTCTTGCTCTTTCTTAAAAAATCCGTTTGTTAATACAATTAGCGAATTTTTCGATATAAAGTAAAGGATTCTTATTTCCAGTCTTCCATGTGAAATCCTCAACTCTCTAATTTTATCCCTTAAAACGTCCGCATATGGCCTTGGCAGATCAGGACCTTTTTCTTCAAGCAATTCAATCCATTTCATTACCTTTGCCCTGACTTTTAATTCCAAAGAACAGATAAATTCCTTCGCGGGCAGATCCCCGCGCCTATTTACATAATAAAGAACCTTATACATTGTTTATCCTCCATACAATACATCATATATGTTGTTTTGTCAAGAGACGCATCCAAATAAATAGACGTTAAAAATGCAAAAAAGTTCCGCAGATAACAATCATTTACAATGTTGTCGATTTATAGTAAAATTTGCTCACGATGAAAGAGAAAATCGAGCAGGCGGCCAGGGCAATTGCGGCAGGCGGGGCGGTCATATTCCCCACTGAAACGGTTTACGGCATAGGTGTGGACGCGTTGAATGCTGAAGCTGTCAAAAAGGTGTATGCTATTAAAGGAAGGACGGACACCAATCCCCTTACTATACATATTGCCGACAAGGGCGATATTTCCAGGATTGCCCGCGACATACCGGATTATATATATAAAATAGCGGAAAAATTCATGCCGGGGCCGCTTACAATAGTGCTTTTCAAGAACAAAGATATCCCGGACATCGTCACCGCAGGCAGGCAGACCGTGGGTATAAGAATGCCTGACCATGAAACAGCCATGGATTTGATAAAAGCATCAAAAACCCTTGTGGCAGCTCCCAGCGCCAACTTTTCCGGTGAAAAGGCCCCAAAAAAGGTCTCTGATATACCCCCGGCCCTGCTTTCAAAGGTGGATTTTGTGCTGGATTGCGGGCCAGCCGGCTCCGGAATGCCTTCAACGGTTGTGGATTTTACCGTTTCCCCGCCGAAAATCCTGCGCCCGGGTCTTATCACCCTTGAAGACCTGGAAAAGTATACCCGTTAATTGTATCGTACCCCCATTTTTAGTATAATAACTAGCATTCAGGAAATATAGGAGTTTCAGGTGAAACGTACAAAATATTGCGGTGCATTTTGTGTAAAGGATATCGGGCAGAAAGTCACGGTTTGCGGGTGGGTTCATTCAAGGCGCGATCACGGCGGGGTGCTGTTTGTTGACCTGCGCGACCGCGAAGGCGTGGTACAGCTGGTTTTTAAACCTGAGTTCAATGAATTGTTCAAGCAGGCCGAAGGGCTGCATTCCGAATATGTGGTAAGCGTTACAGGCACGGTTGGAAAAAGGCCGGAAGGCACCGCCAACCCGAAACTTCCCACCGGCGAGATAGAAATTATTGCCGAAACGCTGGAAATACTCAACACTTCCGACCCTCTTCCCTTTGAAATATCAGAATTCTCAAATGCCGGCGAAGAACTGCGCCTGAAATACCGCTATCTTGACCTGCGCAGGCCCCAACTGAAGGAAAACATGATCTTCAGGAACAAGCTTTCCCAGGCGATAAGGAAACACCTCGCCTCCGAAGGCTTCGTTGACATTGAAACACCGTTTTTAACCAAGTCCACACCGGAGGGCGCCAGGGATTTTCTTGTCCCCTCGCGGTTAAACCCGGGCACTTTCTACGCCCTGCCGCAGTCCCCCCAGTTATTCAAGCAGCTGCTTATGGTTTCGGGGTTTGACAAATATTACCAGATTGTCAGGTGCTTCCGCGACGAAGACCTGCGCGCCGACAGACAGCCGGAATTCACGCAGGTTGACATTGAAATGAGCTTTGTTGAGCCGGACGATGTAATAGCAATGGTTGAAAAAATGCTCTCTGCCGCACTGAAAGAGGCGGCGGGCCTTGAAATAAAAACCCCCTTCAAGAGAATATGCTACGATGAAGCCATCGGCCGCTACGGTTCTGACAAACCGGACCTGAGGTTCGCTCTGGAACTGGTGAACATTTCCGATATAGCCAAAACCGTGAAGTTCAAAGTGTTCTCCGATACTGTGGCAAACAAGGGAATTGTCTGCGGCATCTGCTGCAAGGATGACAAAGAAAAATTCTCGCGCCAGAAACTTGAATCCCTGAAGGAAGTTGTCGCCCCCTTCGGCGCCAGGGGCCTTGCCTGGATAAAGGTAACCGAAAGTGGATTTGATTCGCCCATAGCCAAGTTTTTCACGCCGGAGGAATTAGCTGAAATAAAGAAGCGTTTTAACGCTCAGCCGGGCACGGTCATTTTCTTTGTCGCTGATAAACCCGCTGTAACTTATCCCGCGCTGGGCTGCTTAAGAACATACCTGGCAAAAGAATTGAATTTAATCGGCACCGAAGGCGGTAAATATGAATTCCTGTGGGTGGTCAAGTTCCCCCTGCTTGAATGGTCAGGCGATAACAAGCGCTGGGTAAGCATGCACCACCCGTTCACCATGCCGGATATAAAGGATATGGCGGAGTTGGACCAGTTCACACAACAAGGCAACGGGGACAGTCCCCAAACTGAGCATGGTGCGAAGTCCAAACTGTCTACAAGTTTGGACAACGCGGGTGCAGTCCCCAAGGCGCTCGCTTACGATATAGTGCTTAACGGCACGGAACTTGGCGGCGGGAGCATCCGTATCCACAAAAAAGAACTGCAGGAAAAAATATTCAAGCTTCTTGGCATTTCCGATGAAGAAGCCAGGGACAGGTTCGGCTTCCTGCTGGAAGCGCTGAAATTCGGCGCGCCCCCTCACGGCGGCATAGCCCTGGGACTGGACAGGTTCGTGGCGCTGTTAAACGGCGAGGAATCCATCCGCGACGTGATAGCGTTCCCGAAGACCCAGAAAGGCAGCTGCCCCCTGACAGGCGGGCCGGACAGGGTTGCGCCAAAACAACTGAAAGAACTCAGTATCTTGCCAATGGAAATAGTCCCAGCAGAGAAGAAACAGTAACATAGCCGATGAATCGGCAACTACAAAAAAACAAAGACCAGGGACAGTCCCCAAACAACGGGGACAGTCCCTAAAAACAAATATGCCGACAAAAAAAATGTTTCTCAGCGATTACGCACAGGCCATAAAAGTGCTCGGGGAACAGGACAAAAACATAAACGAGCTTGAAAAAAAGCACAACATCAAGATTTTCTCGTTTGAAGACCCTGACGCGAAAAAATACGTGATAGAGCTTTCCGGCAAGAAATCAAAAATTGACGACGCTTTTGAGGACCTGCTGGCGCTGAAAGGCACCGTAGAACAAGCCGCCGCGGGCGCGCCGGTATCCGGCCAGAACGGCCAAAACCAGAACGGCAATTCCTTCATAAATTCTTCCTCTGGCAAGAAAATACGCCCGCTCACAGGCAACCAGAAAGCATATTTTGAATCCATGGGCCAATATGATATTGTGATAGGCATAGGGCCCGCCGGAACAGGCAAAACTTTCCTTGCTGTTGCCGCGGCGCTTAAAATGCTGGAAAGCGGCAAGGTAAGCAAGATCGTGCTTACCAGGCCGGTTGTTGAATCCGGCGAAAAACTCGGGTTCCTCCCCGGCGACCTGTATGAAAAGATCAACCCTTACCTGAGGCCTCTTTACGATTCTTTCTACGGGCTGATAGGCCCCGACCGGTTCCGCAGGTACCGCGAGGACGATACCATTGAAATCGTTCCGCTGGCTTACATGCGCGGCAGAACGCTTGAAAACGCATTCATAATACTGGATGAAGCCCAGAACACGGTGCCCGCGCAGATGAAAATGTTCCTGACGCGCATGGGTTTCAACTCGCAGGTGGTTATCACCGGGGATGTCACCCAGATCGACCTGGAAAACCAGAAACAATCCGGGCTGGTGCTTAGCGAGCGAATACTTAAGAATATACAAGGGATAAAATTTGTGCACTTTAACGAGCACGACGTGCTCAGGCATAAACTGGTGAAAGAAATAATAAAGGCATACGAAAAATATGAAAATAAGTGAAATAGCAAGGAAGTTCCTTCTGCGGCTTCTCATCTGGACTGAAAAAGCATCAAAACCCGTGTCCGGCGAAGGGCTGAACTTTCTGCAGAAGGAAATACATATCCATCCGGCTATCATCATAGCGGTCAATGTCCTGCTGATAATGACGGCGCTGATAATCGAGATCGGGCCTACGCCCAGAAAACTGGCCGGGCTGATGCTTTTTGTGTGCATTACTTTTTCCCTTTTCATAATTTACATGAAAAAGACCCTGCCCGAGCTTACCAGGGATAACGATGCGATGATGCTCCTGGGCATACTGGCGTCGCTTTCGGTTCTTTTAATAGAAACCATCAAGTCATTCAGCACGTTTTCGCCTTTCGTGGTGCCCATCGCCGGCATAGTTTTGCTTACATCCCTGATGCTGGGCAACACTGCCGGCATGATAATGACACTGTCAATATCGTTTATCTGCGGGATGCTTTACAGCTTCAAGCTGGAATACCTTTTCTACCACATCATCGGCTCGCTGGTAGCCATAAACCTGTCAACAAAAATAAAACACAGGCAGGACATCACGCGCACCGGCGCGAAAATAATGGCTATAAACACGCTGTCGATCCTGACCCTCACGCTGCTGGGCCAGCTGCCCATGAATGAAATACTTGATAACATATTATGGGGCTGCGGGAACGGCCTGGCGGTGATAATATTCGTCCTGGGGTTATTGTCCCCCCTTGAAATGTTCTTTTCCCGCATCACCAACATTAAATTGATAGAAATGGCCGACTTCAACCAGCCCCTCCTGAAAAAACTTATGATGGAAGCACCCGGCACCTACCATCATTCCCTGATGGTCGCCTCAATAGCGGAACAGGCAGCAGAAGCGATCGGCGCTAACGCGCTCCTTACAAGGGTAGGCGCCATTTACCACGACATAGGCAAGCTAACCAAGCCGGAATATTTCATAGAGAACCAGCTGGCGTCCAATAACCCGCACGACAGCATCCCGCCGACGATGTCGGGGCTGGTGGTAATCTCTCACGTGAAGGAAGGCGT
>MGVM01000022.1:2117-5383 GCA_001800495.1 Elusimicrobia bacterium RIFOXYB2_FULL_48_7 | reverse complement strand
TGGTCTCGGTAAATCTTAACAAAGCCGGCTACAGGGTCAAAACGTTTTCTGACTCAAAAAGCTTTTTCAGGTTCATGGAAAATCCCGCGGGTTTTCCCATGGGGAAACCTGCGGGAAAACCCGGCCTGATAATCCTTGACGTAATGCTTCCCGGTGTAGACGGTTATGAAATCTGCAAACAGCTTAAAAACAATAATAAGTCCGCTTCAATACCCGTTATCATGCTCACTGCAAAGAGCGAGGAATTCGACAAGGTGCTGGGCCTTGAACTGGGTGCGGACGATTATATAACGAAGCCGTTTTCCCCCAGGGAGCTTATGGCGCGGGTAAAAGCCGTGTTGAGAAGGAACACCGTAAAGGAAGGCAAAGAAGATTCAAAGAACATTAATTTCGGGGATATCCTGGTTGTCAATCTTGAAAAATACGAGGTTATTGTTAAAGGTAAAAAAATTGACTTAACTACCACGGAGTTCAAGATACTTGAGATTTTAGCGTCCCGCAGGGGGTACGTATTCAGCCGGGACAAACTGCTTGATAACCTCTGGGGCCAGGAAAAAGCGGTATTGGACAGGACCATAGACGTGCATATAAAAAACATTCGTGAAAAACTGGGGCTTGCCGGCAAGATGATAAAGAACATAAGGGGCGTCGGTTATAAACTGGAACTATGAAAAAGTCCATCTTCCTTAAGATTTTCGGCCTTTACCTGTTGGTAATCATTCTCTTAAGCTCCTCAATCCTTTTTTTCACGTTCAAATCAATCAAATCCCACCACCTTGATTATCAAAAACAAAGCCTTATTAATATTACCAGCGCTTTAGAACTTAAAATCCTTCCCCTGGTTGAACAAAAGCAATTCAAGGAGCTGGAAATTCTTATAAAAAACCTTGATAAAATCATCAGCACCAGAATAACGGTAATTGATTCCCGCGGGGTTGTGCTGGCTGATTCAGAAAACGACCCGAAATCCATGGAAAACCATAAATACCGGGCTGAAATCCTGAAAGCATTAAATGGTGAAATAGGCCAAAGCATCCGCACAAGCCCTACTAATAAGGAAGAGATGCTTTATGTGGCAAAACCATTAAGGGAAAAAGGCCGTATTATCGCAGTTCTAAGGGTAAGCGTATTTTTAAAACAGATCAACCAGCTGTTAGACAGCCTGAAAAACAGGATTTTTCATATTGTCATAATTATACTTACGGTTTCATTTATTCTTTCGTATTTTTTTTCCAGAAGCCTGTCAAAACCCATAAAACTGCTGGCGGGCGCGTCCAGGGATGTCGCCGGCGGCAATTTTGCCTCAAGGGTTTACCTGAAAAACAGGGGCGAATTCAAAGTGCTTGCCGACAGCTTCAATTACATGTCGTCAGAAATACAGGCATCTTTTGAAAAAATTTCGCGCCAGAAGGAAGAACTGAACAGCATAATATTTTCCATGCAGGAAGGCCTGGTTTTACTGGACAAGGATGATAAAATCATCCTGTTTAACAGGGCTTTTGCCGGGCTTGCCGGCGCGGAAAACCCCGGGGATAAATTTATCTGGGAAATTATCCGGGACCCGAAATTAAGTGCCCTGGTCAAAAAAGTGCGAATGGAGAAAAAAAACGCTCTGGATGAAATAGAACTTGATCAAAAAACGTTATTGTTAAGCGCTACCGGGATCCCGGGTTCGCGGAGGGCGGACAATGAGCTGGTTTTAATCCTACACGACATAACGGAACTTAAAAAACTTGAAACTATAAAAAAGGACTTTGTTGAAAATGTCTCGCATGAGCTTAAAACCCCCCTCACTGCCGTAAAAGGTTTTATTGAAACAATGGAGGAAGAGAAGGAACTCAACAAGCGCTACCTTGACGTGATAAAAAGAAATATTGACCGGCTTATAAGCATAGTCCAGGACCTGTCGGTGCTGTCCAACCTGGAAAACAAAGGAGCCCGGACGGATTTCAGGGAAGTTTATATTAAGGAAGCAGTTGAAAACGCCGTGAAGATATTTGAAAAGCAAATCAATGAAAAAGGGCTTTTTTTGAAGCTGGAACTGGACAAAAATCTGCCTGGAATAACCGCGGACCCCTTCAAGCTGGAGCAACTTTTCATCAACCTGCTGGATAATGCCGTAAAATACACGGAAAAAGGCGGAGTAACCATATCAGCAGAAAAATCCGGCTCACATATTAAAATCGAAGTCATTGATACCGGTATAGGCATCCCGAAAGAGCATCTCTCAAGAATCTTTGAGAGGTTCTATGTTGTTGACAAATCCCGCTCGCGCAAGCTCGGCGGCACCGGGCTGGGCCTTTCCATTGTAAAGCACATTGTTTTGCTCCATAACGGCAGTATCACAGCTGAAAACCTGCCCGCCGGAGAACACGGCACAAAATTCATAATCAATCTGCCAATATGAACGAAGTAAACACCATTGTCTTTTCAGATGTCCATCTTGGCTCGCCTATGAGCCGGGCCTATGTATTATTAAATACTCTCAAGGAATTTAAATTCAAAAGGCTCATTATTGCCGGAGACATGTTTGAAGACATAAAATTCCAGAACCTTACAAGCACCCACTGGGAGCTTCTGGAACACATAGGCAAAATTTCACGCAGGGGCGTAGAGGTAATCTGGCTGGAAGGCAACCATGATGTCAGGTTTTTCCACTTTATGGCGCAACTGATAGGGATCCCTGCCCTGAAAGAGTATGATTGGGAAGTAAACTCAAGAAAGTTTTTAGCCATCCACGGCCACCAGTTTGATAACTTCCTGGTTAAAGATAACCTGCTGGGCAGGTTTTTGGCCAGGTTTTACACATCAATACAGAGAATAATTACCTCACCGCTGTTTGATTTATTTTATAACAAAATAGCCGACAAATGGATGAGAGTGTCCCGGGTGGTAGCAGACGAGGCGCTTGATTATGCCAAAAAGAAAAACTGTGACGCGGTAATATGCGGCCATACCCACATTGTCCAAAAGCTTGAAAAAAACAATATTCAATACTTCAACACCGGCTGCTGGAACAACACCCCTTCATACCTCCTGGTTATCCAGGAAGACGCCACCGCCGATTTCAAAGTGGTACCCTGACTTATAACTTTATAAAGTTTAGCCGGGTCACTTAAATAGCAAATTATGGAAAGAGTGGTATTTCTTGCGGTCAATAATTCTGGTTGTAACGGTAATTTTTGAGGGTATGCTGAAAAACAGCCCTTCTACTACTTGTCTTGAGTGAATTTAGATTCAGTTTTCGTAGCGGTCCGATTTATCGG
>MGVM01000022.1:0-2087 GCA_001800495.1 Elusimicrobia bacterium RIFOXYB2_FULL_48_7 | reverse complement strand
TTATCGGACATATTAGGACAACTTTATATTATTGCGTGATAAATCACGCCGCTACAAAATTCAAAAGTAAATTCTTTCTACAATTTCCTTGAGCAGGGATTCCCTCAACCTTTCTGCCGCAAATCTTAATCTTGAAATCGGTGTTGTCTCGTTTATTTTGCCTGTTTACGGATTGCTTCAAAGTTATTGAGGATGTTTTTGTGTTCGGGTATTTGCTGGAAAACTGTTAGCCACTTTTTTATGTATTTCAGGTCCAGCTTAGTTTGTTTTAAAAGTATATTTTTTACATCTTCCTTGTCAATTGCCCTGCCTGCGAACATTTTTAGCACAATTACGTCTTCCGGGGAGGCAAATTTCACTGGATACCCGCCAATCATTACTTCTTTTGCCCTTGAAATGGCGTTTTTTTCATAAGGAGTAAAAGAAAATATAAAATCGACCCGGATTTTTGAATCTGTGTCTTCCGCAGGCAGGACCATTGTATCTTTTACGAATATTTCAGGGTTTTCAGGGGTAATTTTTATTTGGAGCGCTGAACAAAGGGTTTTTATGGTTTGAAATTTGTCTATATTTAATCCGAGGGTAATGTCTATGTCTCTTGTAAAGCGGGGTGAACCGTATAGTAACACTGCCTGCCCGCCGATAATCATGTATGGCACACAATTATTGTCCAGGGCGGATGATATCTTTTTCAGTAAGTTATCTATCAAGGTTTTTGTTTGCCCGGAAGGCTGTTTAGCGCGCGCGCGATCCGGATATCAACTTCAATGCCGTCCATTATATTTTTTGAGTTGATTGCGCCAAGGTTGACCGCTTCTTTCAGCATAGAATCGTACAATGCCATGGCCTGCTTATGGGATATGCGTTCATTTTTGATGAGTTGGTTATTGAATTTTTCCAGTTTTGCGCCGTTTCTTATCATGATAAATTATACCAAAAATCAGGTAGGGAGACAAGTTAACACAGTCTTAATTTTCCGCTTATTTGGGCTTAACACGCCTGCAGTATAATATTGATGAAATGAAAAATGATGAGTTCATTAATCAGTATATTGCGCTGGTAAAGAGTATTGCTGGCAAGTACAACAAATCTGGTGTGCCTTTTGGCGACCTGGTGCAGGAAGGGCTATTGGGTTTGCTTCATGCAAAGAAGAATTACAATTCCAAACAAAATACTTTGTTTTCTACCTACGCTTATCCCTGGATACATAAGAGAATCCGTGAATATGCAAAAAAAGAGAGCACCAGGGGCTTTGCAGAACTTGATGAAAATATTTTGGAGAATACTCCTGAACAAGCTTCTCCGGGCACTGACGAAACTGGCATCAACTTGCCTGACAGTTTAAACCAAATTGAAAAGACAATCCTGAAGCATTTATTTGAAGACAGAATGCCGCTGGATAAAATAGCCTTGTTATTAGGCTTAAAAAGGGAAAGGGTGCGCCAGATAAAGCAAAAGGCATTACGGAAAATGAAAATTAACAATAACTTAACACAAAGCTTATACCCGCTTAAAACCGGAACGGTATAATATATCAGGAAGCAAAAAACAATAAAGGAGGAAGGCCGCATGCTCTTCTAAGCGAGCGTCATGCGGCACTCACAAGGAGGAAGTAAAAATGCGCAGTAAAAGTTTTTTAGCAGCAGTAGCCATGTTTATCAGCAGTTCGTTTGTATTTGCCGGAGAAACAGATTTATTGATCCAGAAACTGATTGAAAACGGAACGCTCAACGCCGGAGACGGCCAGGTGCTGCTTACCCAGACAAAAGAAGAAATGAAGAAAAGCATTGCCCAGGGGAAAGCAGACAATATGCCTGCCTGGGTTCAGAATCTCAGTTTAAAGGGCGACATCAGGGTGCGTTACCAGACTGACCAAGTTGTAAATGCAGTTAACCGCGACAGGGCCAGGTTGAGGCTGAGAATCGGGGCGGTTACCAGGATGCAGGACGGCTGGAGCGGTGGTTTCGGTTTGGCAACTGGCGCAAGGAAAACAGCTGTCCTTCCCACCGCTTACGCAGGCGGGTCGCAGGTTGATATAGTTGACGGCGAGCCCAGGTCAACTAACGCCACTTTCGGCGATATGCTCA
>MGVM01000021.1:15359-20700 GCA_001800495.1 Elusimicrobia bacterium RIFOXYB2_FULL_48_7 | reverse complement strand
ACGGCCCGGCCTGTACGGGAGCCGGTTCTATTTTTGCGGGTGCAGGTCCGATTTTCACGGGAACCGGCATGGTTTTTGGAGTCGCCGGTTCGGTTCCGGGAGACATCGGCACAGTTTTTTCCTGTCTGGCGGTTTCTGCCGCGTTTCTTTCGGGTGTTTTTTTGAGTGCCATGTCTGTTTTTTCTTCTATCCTGGAGAGGATATTCAGGTAGGATTTATCAATTTCCGGGGGCCGTCTCCTGGCTGAATATTGGCTTACAAGCACAAAAATGAAAATAAACGTCAGTACAAGTATGGCCACGATCCCGGTCATTACTATGTATGTTTTCTTGATATCGGCGTTGTTTTTTTCGAGTTCCGCGATCATGGCGGTTTCTTTTTTTCTCATTTCATCATATATGAATTTTCTCTCATTTTCGGTTTTTATCATCAGGCCTTCTGAAATTTCCCTTTTCTGCCTGACCATCTCTTCCCTCATTATTCTTTGCTGCTCTTGCATCCATTTTTCCGTAGAATTGATGAAACTCTCCACTTCCCGTTGTTTTGTCCTGAGTTGCTGGGAGTTGAGTTTTTCCTTTTTGGACTGTTCTTTCTGTTTCAGGGAATCGGACGCGAACCTGTACATCTGCCGTACGAGGGCGTCGTCAGGAAAATACTTGAGCAGTTTTTCAAGGTAGGGCATTGCCTTGTCAAATCTACCTTCGTTGTAATATTTCAGCCCTTTTTCGTTGAGGCAAAGGCCCATGAAGCTTTTATACAGGTCGTTGTTCCTGTCCAGTTCAATGGCCTTTTCCGCGAAAGAGATGGCCCTTTCGGAGTCGTTGTTGGCGTAGCTGTTTTCAGCTTTGGAAAAGTATTCGTCTGCGGTTAAAATGGAGCTGTTCTGGGGCAGGCAATTCTGCGGGGTATAAAAAAGGATGCTGGCCGCGATGCACAATATGGTTGAATTCATCTTTGTCCGTTATTGCCCGATGATGGCTTTGACTTTTTTTAACAGGTCGTCCGGCAAATACGGTTTTTCAATGAATCCCGAGATTTTCGCCGCGCTGTCTTTTTTGAAAATCTCGGCCATCTTGCCGTGGCCGCTTGAAATGATGACAGGGATATTTGCCGTGTCTTTGTTTTTCCTGAGCAATAAAGTGGTGGAATAACCGTCGAGGTTGGGCATTGAAATATCGAGAACTATGAGGTCAGGTTTTACTTCAATGGCTTTATCAAGGACTTTTGAGCCGTCGTCGACTTCCCAGACCTGGTAAGAATTGAATTCAAGGGCAGTCTTGATCATCTCCCTGGTGTCAACGCTGTCGTCCGCGATAAGTATCTTTTTAGGCATGGTAAACACTCATAAAAACTATAGCATCATTTTATCTAATTTAGCGCGGGATTTCAAGTTTTTTGATTATGCTGGTTAACATTGTTACAAAAGACCGTCTTTTTCCCCGAAGCCCGACATAAGGTTCATGTTCTGGACAGCCTGCCCGGAAGCGCCCTTTACCAGGTTGTCTATTGCTGACATGACGACCAGGATGTTTTTATCTTCTTCAAACGCGAACCCGATGTCGCAGAAATTCGTGTTCGAGACGGCTGAAGTGTGCGGCGCAGCTCCCGCGTCCAGCACGCGCACGAACGGCTCGTTTTCGTAAAACTTTTTATACAGAGCTGTCAATTCGGCTACCGAGGTTTTTTTTGCAGGCCTGAAATAGGTGCAGGTGAACATTCCGCGTTCCATCGGTATTACGTGCGGGGTGAAAACAATTTTGCACCCATCCGCGGAGCAGGCCGACAGAAGAGAGAGCTCTTGTTCAATTTCGGGTATATGGCGGTGAGTCCCGCCTGTTTTATATGCATAGGCATCCGGCGCTGATGCGCCTGAAAATTTTCTGGCGAGTTCCCTCCCTCCGCCTGAATAACCGCTTTTTGAGTCGATTATCACCGGAACGGGTTCAACCAGGCTGTTTTTCAGTAAGGGAGCGCACGCGAGTATGGCCGAGGTCGGGTAACAGCCGGGATTTGCCGCGAGCTTTGTTTTTTTTAGTTCATTTTTGTAGAGTTCAGGCAGGCCGTAAACGGCGTCTTTGATAAGCTGCGGGCAGGGATGCTCAAGGCCGTACCATTTTTTGTACGCCGCGGGATCCTTCAAGCGGAAATCCGCGCTCAAGTCAATCACTTTTTTCCCGGCTTTCAGCAGCTTGCTTGCGATCTCAGCTGATGCGCCGTGCGGCAGGGCAAGGAAAACAACATCGGTGTCCTTCAGGGATGATTCTTTCAGGTTATTATCTATGTCCAGGCTTGTGCATTCAGGATTAACATTCTTCAAACCCGAAAAATGCGGATATATTTCCGACAGTTTCTTTCCGGGTTTGTCAAAACGGCTGCTCAGGAAAATTACCCCGGTCCCGGGATGCCCGGAAAGTATCTTGATCAATTCTTCTCCGGCATAACCGGTTATCCCCATGATCCCAACTTTGATTTTATTCATTTTACTTATTCCCCGCCTTTTTCATTAGCCCGGCCATCGCCGCCTTCTTCAGGGCCGACCATAACGACGATTTCGCCCTTTATCTCTTTCCTGGATGAAATTTCAGCGTAGACTTCAGCCAGCGTGCCCCTGATATATTCCTCGAATTTCTTGGTTATTTCTCTTGCTATAACGCACTGCGTGCCTTCCCTGAAAATGCCCGCGCAAAGCCCGACTGTTTTAACAACCCTGAAAGGCGACTCGTAGAAAACGATTGTTTTACCCGATTCCGCTGCTTTTTTTAGCGCTTTTTTTATTTTGCCGGGTTTTCTCTGCAGAAATCCCAGAAAAATAAATCCGTTTGCCGGCAGGCCCGAACAGACGAGCGCTGAGACAAGTGCGGAAGGCCCGGGAACGCTTTCTACGGTAATCCTGTTCTTTACCGCGTCCCTTACCAGGATTTCACCCGGGTCAGAAATACCCGGGGTTCCGCCGTCAGTGACATAAGCTATGCTTTTGCCTTCCAGCATGGACCGGATCAAAAAACCGGTTTTCGAATTATCGCTGTAGGAGTGGTAGCTTACAGTTTCATTTTTTATGCCGTAATGGTCAAGCAAGATCCTAGTCCTTCTTGTGTCTTCGCAGGCGATCAGCCCGCATTCTTTCAGTATTCTTATCGCGCGCAGCGTGATATCTTCAAGGTTTCCTATCGGCGTGGCAACCAGGTAAAGCCTGCCTGCGGTTTGGGCGGTTCCCGGCGTTTCAGCGGTTTTCTGGTTCATTGGGAAGAATCGTGTTCCAGCGTTCTCAGGAATGCTTCGACAACGCCGGGGTCGAACTGGGAGTTTGCGGACCTTTTCAGTTCCTGGACTGCCTGGATTCTCGACATCGCCTTGCGGTAGGGCCTGTCCGAGGTCATCGCGTCAAAAGAATCTATTATGGTCACAATCCTGGAACCAAGGGGTATTTCCTCACCCTTCAGGCCCGCGGGGTAGCCCATGCCGTTGTAGTATTCGTGGTGGTGCCTTATTATCGGCGCGATAGGGGCTAGAACGGAGAAAGGCTCAATTATTTTCGCCCCGATTATTGGATGCTGTTCTATTTTTTTTCTTTCCTCGGGGCTTAATTTCCCGCTTTTTTCGAGCACGGAATTATCTATGCCTATCTTGCCGATGTCGTGTATGAGCGCGGCGTATTCCACGTGCTTGGTTATGCTTTCCGGCAGGCCCAGTTCCCTGCAGATGGCGGCCGCGTATCCGCGGGCCCTGTCCGCGTGGTCGTGCGTGTAGGAATCTTTCGCGTCAATAGCCTTGGCGAGTGATTCGACCATCTCCAGGTATGTTTTCTGCAGGTTGTTGTAGAGCTCGATATTTTCCAGCGCCACAGCCACCTGGTCGGTAAGTATGGCCAGAAGGTGAAGGTTTTTATCGTCAAATACAGCTGATTTCCCGTTTATTACCGGAGGCGCGTCAGGGTGGATGTTTATTACGCCGGCGATTTTGCCTTTTGTTTCTATAGGCGCGCAGAGCATTGATTTTGAAGTGTACCTGATATCCGGCAGGTGTACGAAGCGCGGGTCCTTTTCAATATCTTCAATGAAAACGGGCTTGCCTTCCTGCGCGACTTTCCCCGCGACCCCTTCTCCCAGCCTGAGTTCCAGGTTTTCCACGGCGTTTGAGTTTTCGGCGGCCACGTTCCTGCTTGCGATTATTTTCAGCGTACCGGAATTGGGCTCGAGCATCATGATCGAGCCTGACTGGGAATCGAATAATTCACAGCAGGAATCCAGTACGAACCGCGAGAGTTCCTCTTTTGAAGACATGCCTGTCGCTCCGACAGAAAATTTGTGCATTTTTTTCAGCGTCAGGACAAGGGAGTCGATCCGCTGGAGGTACGACTGGAGTTTTTCCTTTGTCTGGATTATTTCCTGGTTTTGCGAGTTTATTTTTTTTATGAACCTTGAATGGAATATCATGAAAAAAGCAGGCAGGGACAGGATAACCAGAATTACGGCTAATACGGAGAGAGTGGTAATCATGCAGTCCTCGGGACTAGATGCGGATTTAGTAAAGAATCATCCTCGATAACAGCCCGAACAGGGCGGACAGTAAAATTCCTGATATGACATTGACTTTGCTGAAGTCAAAAGGTGGTTTATAGAACGAGAACCTGATTGCCAGAATGGCGATAACGGCAAGCCACATCCTGCCCGGGAGCAGGAAACATCCGAAAATAACGGCTCTTTCGGCCATCATGTGGTATTTGCCCTTGAGCCTTGTGCCGATATGTTCGTTTCCGTAAACAGTCTGTTCAATGTAATAAATGAAGATGGAGCTGAAATGAGTGACAAGTATAAGCATGACCGCTATCACAACCCATTTTTCAGGAATAGAAAAATTCGTGTCAATTGGAGCGAACAGGAATATGATGATTATGTGTATGAACTGGTCCCAGAGAAAAAACATCAGGTTGTCGGAGGATCCTCCTTCCTTTATGCTCCAGATACGGTAATAATCCTCTCCGAAATGAATGATGAATATCAGCGCCAGGCAGGCCCATCCGGGCAGTTTCCACCAAGTGCCAAACAGGTGCTCTCCTGTGAACCCGGAGAAATTTTCGGTGAAAGCGCAGAAAACAAATGATAGCAGCAGGAAAATGCCGGAATGCGCGAGCACGCCAAGGGCACTCTCGCGTTTCCATTTTGCCACGGTGTTTGTCTGGAGCGTGAAATCAGTCAGAAAATGAGCCAGAATTAGCCGCCAGAAGATAGTCATGGTTTCCTTTTAATGTCGTAAATATTAACAGGTTTTGACTTTCCTTTTACTTTTACCTCGCCCAGGTGTTTCCCTATCACCCTGTCCTTGACAAATTCGTAGGTATATT